>NZ_SWAW01000017.1:0-55402 GCF_005096345.1 Guyparkeria sp. SB14A
TGCTCAGCACTTACCCAGATGGCTGCATGACTACAATTGGCACCGGCAACATGGCAGCCTTGACCATAAACCGCCCATCAGCGTCCTTGGGTTACCCGAGGACAACCTCATGAGACTCCACAGCTAGACAAGGGGCGGATGATAACATCCAGCCACGGGTGGTCGACATCTTATCCACAAGATGCCAGCTGGCCTCGACCGACGCGTCGGGGACCCCGATGGGGGCGGTAATTGACGGTCCTCACGTCCGTCGATCGGTGTCACGAGGCCCGGTTCGACCGGGTGGTGTGACGTCGCCCTTGACAGCAGCCCCCGGTCTGTCAGAGTATTCGGCCCCTTTTTCAAGCGGATATGGTCGCCTGAGTTGGCCGAGACGGGCCGATCGAGATCGGCCGATCCGTGCAGTAACACCTGAATCACTACTGGGACGTCGTCATGAAAAGAACCTTTCAGCCGAGCAACTTGCGCCGCAAGCGCACCCACGGTTTCCGTGCCCGCATGAAGACCCGCGGTGGTCGCGCCATCATCAACGCCCGTCGCGCCAAGGGCCGCAAGCGGCTCTCTGCCTGAGGCCGATGACCCCGGCCGCGCCCGAGGCCCCGACCTCCGGGGCCGACAGCAAGGAACCGGCCGTCATTCGTGGCGGCCGGTTTCCGCGTTCGGCGCGCCTGCTTTCCGGGTCGGACTACCAACGCGTGATGCGCGGAGGTAACCGGGTGCATACCGCCAACCTGATGCTGGCCTTGCACGCCAATCCCGGCGGCGAGCCGCGCCTGGGATTGGCTGTCAGCCGCAAGCGGGTACGGCTTGCCCACGAGCGCAATCGGGTCAAGCGCGTCGCCCGCGAACAGTTCCGCCTGAGCCGGGCCGAGTTACCCGGCATGGACGTCGTGGTCCTGGCCAAGTCGGGAGTGGACGGGTTGTCGATGCCCGAGCTGCATCGCCAGATGCGCCAGGCACTGAACAAGGCGAGCCGGAAATGCGCCGCGTCCTGATCGGCCTGGTCAAGGGCTATCGCCTGCTGATCAGCCCGATGCTGCCGCCCTCCTGTCGTTTTTATCCGACCTGTTCCGAGTACGCCGTCGAGGCCCTGTCCCGACACGGTGCGCTCAAGGGGGGCTGGCTGACGCTGCGCCGCCTGGGGCGCTGCCATCCCTTCTGTGCCGGGGGCATCGATCCGGTGCCCGGCACCTCCTCGGAACCCGGCGGCTGCCCGCATGATGCCGAGTCCTCCGCTTCCCGAGCCGATGCCCACCACGGGCCCCATGCCGTTCAATCGCGAGACTGAAAGATTCCCATGGAACAACGCCGCCTGATCCTGATCATCGCCCTGGGCTTCGTCCTGATCCTGCTCTGGCAGGCCTGGCTGGAGGACAATCAGTCACCGGCCGAGCGCAGCAATGTCACCCAGACGACCGAGCAGGCGGCCGCCGACAAGGCGCCGGCCGACGACCTGCCCACCTCGGGCGGGCCGTCCACGGGCGGGGACGTGCCGGCCGCAGCGGGTGGTGACTCGAACGGCAGTGCCTCGGTCGCCGGGGACCGGGTTCGCGTCGAGACCGACGTCCTCTCGCTCGAGATCGACCCGCGGGGTGGCGTAATTCGCCAGGCCGACCTGCTGGAATACCCGGTTGAGCTCGACCGCCCCGACGACCCGGTGCGCCTGCTACAGGACACCAGCGGCTTCACCTACATCGCCCAGTCCGGCCTGATCGGTTCCAAGAACGCGCCGGCGCCGGATCACCACGCCCGTTTCCAGGTCGAGCAGCCCGAATACCGGCTTGCCGAGGGCGAGTCCGTGCTCGAGGTGCCGATGACCTGGGAGCAGGACGGCATCCGCGTCACCAAGACCTACCTGTTCAAGCGCGGCTCCTACGCCGTCGATCTGCGCTACACGGTGGAGAACACCACCGACGCCGAATGGCGCGGCCAGCAATACCGTCAGCTGACCCGCTCGGGTTCCACCCCCGGCATGCAGCTGATGTACACCTATACCGGCGGCGTCTATGCGGGCACGCCGGCCGGCGGTGGCGATCGACTCAACTACGAGAAGATCGAATTCGACGAGATGGGCAAGATCAAGCTGCAGAAGGACCTGCAGGACGGCTGGGCGGCGATCATCCAGCACTACTTCATGAGCGCCTGGGTGCCGTCGAACCCCGAGCAGGTGAACCAGTACTACACGCTCAAGAGCCAGAAGGACGGCTTTACCGTCTACAGCCTCGGGCTGATGTCGCCGGTCACCGCCGTCGCGCCGCAATCGAGCGAGACGCTTGAGTCGATCCTTTACGTCGGGCCCAAGATCCAGTCGAACCTCGAGCCGCTGGCCACCGGCCTGCACCTGGCCGTCGACTTCGGCATCCTCACCTTCATCTCCGAGCCGATCTTCTGGCTGCTCGACCTGTTCCATGACTGGGTCGGCAACTGGGGCTGGGCGATCGTGCTGGTCACCGTGGTGATCAAGCTCCTGTTCCTGTGGCCATCGGCGGTGAGCTACCGCTCCATGGCCCGCATGCGGGCGGTCACGCCCAAGATGCAGGCGCTCAAGGAGCGCTTCGGCGATGACAAGCAGCGTCTCTCGCAGGAGATGATGAAGCTCTACCAGAAGGAGAAGATCAATCCGCTGGGCGGCTGCCTGCCGATCCTGATCCAGATCCCGGTGTTCATCGCGCTCTACTGGGTGCTGGTCGAGTCGGTCGAACTGCGCCAGGCGCCGTGGATCCTGTGGATCGAGGACCTCACCCAGAAGGACCCGTACTTCATCCTGCCGCTGCTGATGGGCGCCTCGATGTTCCTGCAGCAGAAGCTCAACCCCGCACCGGTCGATCCGATGCAGAAGAAGATCTTCCAGTGGCTGCCGGTGGTGTTCACGGTCTTCTTCGCCTTCTTCCCGGCCGGCCTGGTGCTGTACTGGTTCGTCAACAACCTGCTCTCGATCGTCCAGCAGGCGATCATCACCCGCCGGGTGGAAAAGCAGATGGCGGCCCAGAAGGGATCGAGCTGATCCGCGGCGATGGTTGCCCCGAGATGTTTCCCGTGAAACATCGCCCCGGCGCTCGTCGGTTGCCGTCGTGAGTGCGGCACCGGTCGACACGATCTGCGCGGTGGCCACGGCCGCCGGTCGGGCCGGCGTGGGCGTGGTGCGCCTGTCGGGCCCGGAAGCCCGCGCGATCATCACGCGGTTGACCGGCACCTCCCCCCGGCCGCGTCACGCGCATTACGTCACCTTGAAGCGTCGAGCCGACGAGTCGGTGCTCGACGACGGTATCGTCCTCTACTTTCCGGGGCCGCACTCCTACACCGGCGAGGACGTGGTCGAGTGGCAGGGTCACGGCAACCCGGTGCTGCTGGACGCCGCGGTCGAGGAAATGGTCGGCTGCGGCGCCCGCACGGCGCGTCCGGGGGAGTTCACCGAACGCGCCTTTCTCAACGGCCGGATGGATCTCGCGCAGGCCGAGGCGGTTGCCGACCTGATCGAGGCCGGTTCCACGCAGGCGGCCACCGCCGCGCGCCGGTCCCTGACCGGGGCGTTCTCGCGACGCGTGGATGCCTTCGTCGAGCACCTGATCCACCTGCGCATGTACATCGAGGCGGCGCTCGATTTCCCGGAAGAAGAGATCGACTTCCTCTCCGACACGCGCCTGCGCGACCAGCTGGCCGACTTGCGCCGCGAACTCGCCGACCTGCTGGGGCGCACCGGCGAGGGCGTGCGGTTGCGCGAGGGGTTGCAGCTGGTGATCGTCGGTCAGCCCAATGCCGGCAAGTCCAGCCTGCTCAACCAGCTGGCCGGGGAATCGCGCGCGATCGTCACCGAGATCGCCGGCACGACCCGCGACGTGCTGCGCGCCGAGATCATGCTCGACGGCCTGCCGATCCACGTGATCGACACCGCCGGGCTGCGCGAGAGCGATGACCCGATCGAGCAGGAAGGCATTCGGCGTGCCTGGGAAGAGGTCGAGCGAGCCGACCTGATCCTGCACCTGATCGACGGCGCGCGCGGGCGCTCGGCCGAGGACGAGGAAACCCTCGCCCGCCTGCCTGACAAGCCGCTGCTGACCGTGATCAACAAGGTCGACCTGACCGACCAGTCGCCGTCCGAGTCCGTCGAGGACGGCACGCTGCGCCTCAGTGCCCGGACCGGGGCCGGCGTGGACGCGCTGCGTCGCGAGTTGCGTCACCTGGCTGGCGTCTCCGACCGGACCGAGGACCCCTTTATCGCGCGCCGTCGCCACCTCGAGGCACTGGAGCGTGCCCGGGACAGCTTGGCCGAGGCGGGTGACTCGCTGGCCCTGGGTGCAGGCGAACTCGCTGCCGAGTCGCTGCGTCGCGCGCAGAGCTCGATGGAGGCGATCACCGGGCGCTACACCGCCGACGACCTGCTCGGCGAGATATTCGGCAGCTTCTGCATCGGCAAGTAGGCCTTCCCGAGCGCCACGCTTGGTTGAAGGGCCGGACGCCGCAGGCTTTAATACCCGATCGAATTTTCTTGGGAACCGGTTCGCCGCCGGCATCCCGCGGGTAGAGGAGTGTCGCCATGCTGTCGATGGAGTACCAGCCGCCGATCGACATCCGTCAGGTCACCGGGCGCGTGGTGGGCCTGGGTAGCCACCGTGCCCTGCAGTCGAAGACCGACTGCCGCGGCATCATCACTCAGGCCAGCCGGTCGCTGGCCGAGATCTCCGGGTTCGCGGTCGACGAGCTGATCGGCCAGCCGCACAACATCCTGCGCCACCCGGATATGCCGGATACGGTCTATCACCTGATGTGGCAGACGATCCAGGCGGATGACGAGTTCTTCGGCATCGTCAAGAATCGCTGCAAGAACGGCGATCACTACTGGGTGCTCACCCGAGTCGCGCCGATCGTGCGCGAGGGCCAGACGCAGGGCTACACCTCGGCCCGCTTCCTGCCACGCGCGGACGTCGTGCCGGAGTGGGAGAAGCTGTTTACCGACATGCGCGCCGCCGAGCAGCGCAGTGGCCACGACGACCAGCGCCGTTTTGCCCCGGCCGTCGAGGTGATGAACCGTTTCGTTCGGCGCCACGGTTACGCGAACCTGCAGCAAATGGTGCTCTCCTCGCGGGGTTGAGCCGATGGCGCTGCCCACACCTGCCCCCACGAACCGCCGTGGCCTGTCGCTCGATCCGGCCGCCACCGCCGACCTGCCCGAGATCGCCCGCCTGGCGGAGATCATCTGGTGGCGTTGCTACCCGCCGATCATCGGCAGCGGCCAGGTGCACTACATGCTCGGCCGGGGCTATGCCTTGCCGGCGCTGCGTGAGTCGCTGCGAAACGGCACGCGGTTTTCCCTGTTGCGCCTGGCCGGCCGGTCGATCGGCTTTTCCGCCTGGCGTCCGGCGGGCGGGGGCGGTTTCCTCGACAAGTTGTACCTGCATCCGGGGTTTCACGGCACGGGACTGGGGCGATGGTTGATCGATGCCACCTGCCGTGAGATGGCCCGCGACGGGGTCGACCGGGCCTGTCTGCGGGTCAATCGACACAACCGGCCGGCGATCCGTGCCTACGAGCGGGCCGGCTTCGTGATCACCGGCACCGACTGCCAGCCCATCGGGGGCGGCTACGTGATGGACGATTACCTCATGAGCCGCACGGGAATCCTCGGGCTTTTGCTAGACTGATCCACTGGTCCCGCGTGTCTTCACGGGCCATGGATTGCAGGTGCCCCTGGAGGTTGTCGATGCCGCAAGTAACCGAACTCAACGATTTGCAGGTGTTCCCCGACGGGGTGCGCCAGGTGACTTGCCGCGACTGCCTCGCCGAGGCCTCGGATCGACTGGGGTTCGCGTTCTCCATGGCCTTCCAGCCGATCGTCGATATCGATCGCGGCGAGGTCTATGCCTACGAGGCCCTGGTGCGCGGCCCCAACGGCGAATCGGCGGGCAGCGTGCTCACCCAGGTCAATGACCAGAATCGCTACTACTTCGACCAGGCCGCGCGCGTGACCGCGATTCGCCTGGCCGCGGAGCTCGGCATCGAGGCCAATCTGAGCATCAATTTCATGCCCAACGCGGTCTACAAGCCGCAGGCCTGCATCCGCGCGACCATGGAGGCGGCGAGCATCTACGGCTTCGACCCGAGGCGGTTGATCTTCGAGGTCACCGAGGCCGAGCGCATCACCGATCGCGGCCACCTGCGGTCGATTTTCGACGAGTACCGTGAGCGCGGGCTGCTGCGCGCGATCGACGATTACGGCGAGGGCTTTGCCGGACTGAACCACCTGATCGAGCTCGAACCGGACCTGGTCAAGATCGATCTCAACCTGGTGCGCGGCGTCGATGACCATCAAAGCAAGCAGGCCGTGATCCGTTCGACGGCGATGATGTGCGAGGAGATGGGTATCGAGTTGATCGCCGAGGGCGTCGAGACGCGCGAGGAATACGAGACGCTGCGGTCGCTCGGACTGAACCGATTCCAGGGCTACTGGTTCGCCAAGCCCGGTTTCGAGACCCTGCCGATTCCCGAGATGCCCTGAAGACGTTGAAGACGGCCCGGTTCGGCACGGGTAGCCCCTGCCGGACCCGACGGGACGACAGTTTGCGCGGCCGGCTGTGCCGCCCGTCGACCACGCGCCTCTCGCCCCACCCGTGCTCGATCACTTGCCACCGACGATTCCATGCCCAGAGAAAACGCCCCCACCATCCGCTTGACCCAGTACAGCCACGGTGCCGGCTGCGGCTGCAAGATCGCCCCGGCGCTGCTCGACGACATGCTGGCCTCCAGCCTGGCCCCGATCCAGCCCGATGCCCGCCTGCTCGTGGGCAACGATTCGCGCGATGACGCGGCGGTCTTCGACCTGGGCGATGGCAGCGCGATCATCTCGACCACCGACTTCTTCATGCCGATCGTCGACGACCCGTTCACCTTCGGCCGGATCGCTGCGACCAATGCCATCAGCGACGTCTACGCCATGGGTGGCCAACCCCTGCTCGCCATCGCCATCCTTGGCTGGCCGATCGACAAGCTTGGGCCCGAGGTGGCCGCGGCGGTCATCGACGGTGGGCGCAGCGCCTGCCTTGATGCGGGCATCACGTTGGCCGGCGGCCACTCGATCGACGCGCCCGAGCCCATCTTCGGCCTGGCCGTCACCGGCCGCGTCGAGCTCGACCGCCTCAAGCGCAACGACACCGCGCGTGCCGGCGACCAGTTGTTCCTGACCAAGCCGCTTGGCGTGGGCGTGCTGACCACGGCGCAGAAGAACGGCGTGCTCGATGCCGCGCATGCCGATTTCGCCCCGGACAGCATGACGCGCCTGAACCGCATCGGCCGGGAGCTGGCATCGATCGAGGCGGTCACCGCGATGACCGACGTCACCGGTTTCGGGCTGGGTGGCCACCTGCTCGAGCTGGTGCGGGGCAGCCGCTTGCGCGCCGAGATCGACGTGGCATCCCTGCCGCTGATCGAGGCGGTCGCCGATTACATCGCCGCCGGCCAGATGCCGGGCGGCACCGGCCGCAATTTTGCGAGCTATGGGCAGGAGCTCGGCGCCATGAGCGAGTTCGCGCGCGCCATCGTCTGCGACCCGCAGACCTCGGGGGGGCTGCTGGTCTCGGTGCGCCCCGAGGCAGTGGACTCGGTCGCCGCGTTGCTGAAAGAGGCGGGCCTGCACGCCACGCCCATCGGTCGCCTGCACGAACCGGATGACGGCCCGCGCGTGGTCTTCCACGAGGACGACCGAGCGTGAGCGGGCGAGCCGATCTGCCGCTGGTCACCGACATCGCCTCGATCTTCCTCGACGAGCGGCCGATGCTGGACGTTCGCGCGCCGGTGGAATTCGAGCAGGGCGCCTTTCCCGGCGCCGAGAATCGTCCCCTGCTCACCGACGAGGAACGTCACCAGGTCGGGATTCGCTACAAGGAAGCGGGCCAGGACGCAGCGATCGCGCTGGGTTACGCGTTGGTGGATGCCGAGGAGAAGGCCCGGCGCGTGGCCGAATGGCGGGCGTTCGTCGAGGCGCATCCGCAAGGCCTCTTGTACTGCTTTCGTGGCGGGCTGCGCTCGCGGCTGACCCAGCAGATGCTGTTCGAGGCGACCGGTATCGCCTACCCGCGCGTCGCCGGCGGCTACAAGGCGATGCGGCGTTTCCTGCTCGATGCGCTCGAGACCCAGGCCGTCGACGCGCCGCTGATCATGCTCGGCGGGCGTACCGGGGTCGGCAAGACGCCCTTCCTGACTCGATTCGAGCGGTTTCTCGACCTCGAGGGACGGGCTCGTCACAAGGGCTCGGCCTTCGGCCGCGAGCCCGAGCCCCAGCCCACGCCGATCGATTTCGAGAACCAGGTCGCCATCGACCTGCTGCGCCTGCGCCACCGCGCGCCCGACGAGCCGATCCTGGTGGAGGACGAGGGCAAGATGGTCGGCGCGCGCCAGGTGCCGCCGACGCTGTTCGAGCGCATGCGCACCTCGCCGCTGGTGGTGATCGAACGGCCCCTGGACGAGCGCGTCGAACAGAGTCTCAAGGACTACATCATCGACCTCGAGGCCGGTTACCGTCGGGTGCTGGCCACCGATGCCGCCGGGGCGAGTGAGCGGGTCCGAGCGCATATCCTCGGGGCGATCGACCGGGTGGCCAAGCGCCTGGGCGGGGTGCGCCACGCCAGGGTGCGCGGCATGGCCGCCGAGGCACTGGATGCCTGGTACGAACGCGACGACGTCCAGGGTCTGCGTGACCTGATCCGCGTCATGCTGGTCGAGTACTACGACCCGATGTACGACTACCAGCTGGCCGGAAAGCGCGACCGGATCGTCTTCAGCGGCCCGCCGGAGGCGGTGGCCGAGGAGCTGGTTTCGCGGGGGTTGCGACCGCAAGGGTCGCCCTGTTCGTGATCCACCCGTCGCGGTAGACTTTCCCGCCCCTGGGAAGACCGCGTAACTCATGTCCGAATCAAAGCCACCAACCGCCACCAGCGGTCGCGACGATCTCTTTTCCGGCCCGACGGCGCCGGCGGCGTTCCGTTTCGACGCCTCGGTGGCGGCGGTCTTTCCGGACATGATCTCGCGCTCCGTGCCGGGCTATCGCTTCAACCTCGAGCTGGTGGCCGCGATTGCCCGTCGGCACGTTCGGTCCGATTCGAGGGTCTACGACCTGGGCTGTTCGCTGGGCGCCATGACCCTCTCGATCCGCTCGGCCCTCGCCGGGATGGACGCGCCGCCGGATCGAGTCGAGCTGATTGGCGTGGACAACTCGCCGGCCATGCTCGAACGCGCCCGCGCCCAGCTCGCCGCCTTCCATTCGCCCTATCCCACCGATCTCGTCTGTGCCGATCTGGCCGAGGTGGTGCCCGAACGCGCCTCGATGGTGGTGCTCGGCTACACGTTGCAGTTCGTCGACCCGGACAGCCGGGATGCCGTGATCGAGTCGATCCACGACGGCCTGCTGCCGGGCGGCGTGCTGGTGCTGGCCGAAAAGGTCCACGAACCCGATCCCGGGGCGCAAGCCCTGATGACCGAGTTGCACCACGACTTCAAGCGGGCCAACGGCTACTCCGAGCTCGAGATTGCCGGCAAGCGTCAGGCCCTGGAAAACGTGCTGCGCAGCGAGACGGTCACGGCGCATGAACAGCGGCTGCGCCGCGCCGGATTTGCCGAGGTGGTGATGCTCTCGCGCCATTACGGTTTCTGCCTGTGGTTGGCGCGACGATGCAAAAAAACAACGCGAGATGCCGACGGATCGGTGACTCCAGGGAACCGCTCATGGCGCGAGGAGACATAACTCTTATGCTGTGCGGCCCGTGCCGATCGGACGCGCGATTCGTGGCCGGTGAACAACAGGAACATAGCCGATGACATCCTCCGAACAACCCGTTGCTCGAGCCATTGGTCAAACCCTCGCCGGAACCCTGGGCCGGGGACTCGCCTTGACGATGCTGTCGCTCGGCCTCCTGGTCGCGACGGGCGTCCAGTCGGCCCCGATCGCCGACGAGACCGGCCTGTCCGGCGAAGTCCAGCCGCTGGTCGGGGTGATCTCGAGTCGCTCCAACCTGGCCGTCTCCAGCGACCAGAAACGCATCGATTCCCTCTACAGCCTCTCCTCGCGCGAGATGCGCGCCGTGGGGGGCGTGCTGGGCCGCATCGACTACACCGTGGTGCCGCGCGAGCTCGCGCTCTACGCCGGCACCCCGCGGTCGGCACTGGCCGACGGCGAGCTCGCCCTCGAGCTGGGCGCGCGCTACCTGGTCGACCGGGTCGGCCTGCTGACCGCCGGGGTGATCCCGGTCACGGTCAACGATAGCGAGGTGTGGTCGGATCCATTCGTCACGGGGACCCGCCGGGATGCCAGCGACGTCGACCGGCGGGGTCTGCGTCTGGGTCTCGCCGGCATCGCCGGCACCGGCCTGTCGATCGACTACCGTCTCTATCGTCGCGACATCGACCAGGAGCGCTCCGGCCAGGCATTGGGGCTGTCGGCCGCCGATCGCCGACTGCTAGACCGCGAGGGCACCGAGCATCGGTTCGACCTCAACTATCGCCTCGCCGTGACCGACAACCTGAGTCTCACCCCGGGCGTGCAGTATCGCCGCCTGGATGCCGATGGTGCCGCGAATCGCGGCTGGCTGGTTCGACCGCAGCTGACCGCGAGCTACGACATCGATCGCTGGTCGCTCTCGATGACCGGCTACTACGGGGTGGATCGCTACGACGCCCGTCAACCGATCTACGACGAGTACCGCGATGGCCGGGAAATGGGCGTGGTCGCCGGTGTGCGCTACGCCGAGCCATTCGGCTGGTCGAACTGGTCGGTCAATGCCTACGGCGTGTGGTCCGAACGCGATTCCGACATCCGGTTCTATGACCAGGAAACCGGCCTGTTCGCCGTCGGGCTGGGTTACCGGTTCTGATTCGTCGATGAGGGATGCCGCCACCGAGGGGGCGATCGCGCTCGGCATCGAACGCATCGCTCGGCAGACGCGTGCCGCGCTCGGTCATCTCCCCCGGCGCATGCCGATGGAGGGATGGCGTACGTTCGACTGGGCGGCGGTCAACCACGGCGACTGGCCACGCTGGCTCGCCGCGATCGGCCGGCTGCCTGAACGACCGGTCGATGCCGTCAACCACCTTGATTGCCCTGCCATCACTGCCCGGGCCGAGGCGCCCCTGCCCGGGCTCGAGGACGCCCTCCGCGACCTGATCCCGTGGCGCAAGGGCCCGTACGAGCTCTTCGGCGTAACGATCGACACCGAGTGGCGCTCGGACCTCAAGTGGGACCGACTGGTCGACCATATCCAGCCGCTCGCCGGGCGGCGGGTGCTCGATATCGGCAGCGGCAACGGCTATCACCTCTGGCGCATGCTCGGTGCCGGGGCGGATTTCGCGCTCGGCGTCGATCCCACCTGGGTGTTCGTGGCGCAGTTTCATGCCGTCGCCCACCTGCTCGGCGAGACGCGTGCCGGCATCGTGCCCACCACGCTGGAGGGTTTTCCGCAGCGCCCGCGCTTCGACACCGTCTTCTCGATGGGCGTGCTCTACCACCGCCGCGACCCGTTCACGCACCTCGGCGAACTCAAGGCCTGCCTGCGTCCGGGCGGCGAGCTGGTGCTCGAGACCCTGGTGGTCGAGGGCGATGCCACCACCATTCTCACGCCGGCCGATCGCTACGCCGGCATGCGCAACGTCTGGTTCCTGCCCAGCCCGGCCGCCGTCATCGGCTGGCTCAAGCGCATGGGTTTCGTCGATCCCGAGCTGGTCGACGTGTCGGTGACCACGACCGAGGAGCAGCACCGCACCGAGTGGTTCGGCGACCGGCAGTCGCTGGTCGACTTCCTCGATCCCGACGATCCTGTCCGTACCCGCGAAGGGCTGCCTGCGCCCCGGCGCGCGATCATCACGGCCCGCTGCCCGGGCTGAGGCCCGGCACGCTCCCTCTACTAGTTGCCGGCGAACAGCCGGCCAAGGTTGGGGTAAACGGTAGCTGCGGCCAATACTCCCCTCGATATAGCGGGAAGCTGGTCGGGCTCGAGTTAGGGAGGATGAAATGCCGTTCAGAGCGGCTTAGAAAAGGCGTGGTACATGGGCAACATTTTGATGAGCTCGCCGATAAGTTCGGCTGCATCCGCACATTCTTGCGCCAAGTCCCGGAAGTCCTGCGGCGTGTACTTCCATGTCTTTGGTATTGGTTCTGGTTTAAAGGTTGGCATGCTCAAACCTTTAGCCATCCGTTGTGCAGCCGAACCGCCTGTCCTCCACGCGAATTCGTTATGCCTGTCGGTGATGATTCCGAAGAATCCATGCGCCAGCTTGGCTCGACGCGTGGCGAGTTGCTCGTACTTATCAAGCTCTATCGAAAGCCACTGCGCAAAGCCTTCATTGGTCAAAGCGGTTTCAGTCAAAATCACCTCAACCTTTCTCTTTGTCGAGGTCATCTTTCGCCATCTTTCCACTGCGGTCGGGGCCTCTTCCCAGCGAATCATGGCAAGCATGACCCCTAGAGTTGCTTCCAAGCTTGCAAATGAGGTGATACAGGCGCCCACACCGGAGCTAAGCACAGGGTGGTTGGCAACGGCTTCTGTACTCCAGTCGATCGGAGGGTCCTGGCGTCGTAGTGGTTGGGGCATGGCGCATCGAATAATACGGATTGAATGGCTCGATGGGCTGTGGGTCGATCGAGAGCGTAGCGGAGAAATTGACCTGGACACCTGCACGCCATCAATCCCGCCCTGTACGAGTATCTGTCTAGGGCCGGTAATCATCATAGCCCGCCACGCGTACTGAGCCATTGACCGTCAGCTCCCAGCGAAAAGCCGATCGAGGTTCCGGTAGCCGATCGCCTCGGCCAGGGCGGCCGAATCGATCGCCTCGCGATCCTCGTAGTCGGCGATGCTGCGGGCGAGCTTGAGGATCCGTTCGCGTGCCCGCCCCGAAAGATTCAACTGCTCGATCGCCCGGTTGAGCATGTCGCGCTCGGCGTTGGCCAGCACGATGTGTTCGGCCACCCCGGCGGCGTCCAGCCGCGCGTTGACCACTCCTTGTCGAGCCCGCATGCGCTCTCGCGCGGCAATGACCCGCTCGCGGACGGCTTGGCTGTCCTCACCGTCCGGCTGGGCCTGATCCAGATCGGTGGCCGGCACGCGCGGTACCTCGAGGTGAATGTCGATCCGGTCGAGCAAGGGCCCGGAAACCTTGGCGCGGTAGCGCTGGGCCGCGCGCGAGTGGATCTCCGTGCCCTGCGGTGAGGGGTTCATCGCCGCGACCAGCTGAAAGTCGGCCGGGAAGCGGGCGTGGCGTGCGGCCCGGGAGATCATCACCGAACCCGCCTCGAGCGGCTCGCGCAGGGCCTCGAGCACGCGGCGATCGAATTCCGGCAGCTCGTCGAGAAAGAGCGTGCCGTGGTGGGCGAGCGAAATCTCCCCCGGCGCCGGGTGAGAGCCGCCACCGATCAGCGCGACGGCCGAGGCCGAATGGTGCGGGGCGCGAAACGGGCGTTCGCCGAAGCGAGTCGGGTCGAACCCACCGGGCGTGACCGTGGCGACCTCGGCGGCGGCCAGCGCCTCCTCCTCGGTCATCGGGGGCAGGATGCCGGCCAGCCGCTGGGCCAGCATGCTCTTGCCGGCACCCGGTGGACCGATCAGCAAGAGGTTGTGTTTGCCCGCCGCCGCGATGGCGAGCGCGCGCTTGGCGCGCGGCTGACCGCGGACGTCGGCCAGATCCCCGTTGATGGCCGGGTCGACCGGCGGGGGTGGGCGGTGTTCCAGTCGCACGGGATCGGCCTCGCCGGCGAGGTAGGCGACCAGGTCGCGCAGGTGATGCAGTCCTCGCCCGGCCACCCCCGGGATCAGTTCCGCCTCGGCCTGCCCGTCGACCGGCAGGAGCAACTCCCGCCCGGCATCGCGCGCCGCTCGAGCCGCCGACAGATTGCCGCGCACCGAGCGCAGGCCGCCGTCCAGGGACAGCTCGCCCAGGCATTCGATCTGTGACAGGCGTTCGCGTGCGGGTGCCGGCAGCTGGCCGGTGGCGGCCAGGATGGCCAGGGCGATGGCGAGATCGAAGCGCGCGCTTTCCTTGGGCAGGTCGGCCGGGGCCAGATTGACGGTCAGCCGTCGTGGCGGGAACTCAAAGCCCGAGGACAGGATCGCCGCGCGTACGCGGTCCCGCGACTCGCGCACGGCGGTCTCGGGAAGCCCGACCAGGGTGAATGCCGGTAGTCCCGGGGCGACGTGGGCCTCCACGGTGACTTGCGGGGCATGAATGCCGAGCAGCGCCCGGCTGTGGATCTTGGCGATGGGCATGTCCGTATGCCTCGTTTGTCGGGTTATCGGTCGGCGCCTATTGCGGGAAACTCGGCGCCGAGGAGGGGTGAGCTGAGGCAGCTGGCGGCCGGGCATCCATGCCCGTCGGCCGTGGTCGTTCTGGCGAACCGGTCCGGAAACCGCTTCGCGGGTCCTGGGTTCAGTTGGCCATGTCGCCTTCTTCATTCTCGGGCTGGCCGCCGTGGTGCTTTTCCATCTCGGCGACGCGCTGCTCGAGCGCCTCGAGCTTGGCACGGGTGCGGGCGAGCACCTGGGTCTGGACGTCGAATTCCTCGCGCGTGACCAGATCCATGCGGGAAAACCCGTTGCTGACGGCCTGGCGGACGGCCTTCTCGAACTCCTGCTTGCCCTCGCGCAGGCTGTCGGGCATTGCCTGCTCGATGCGCTGGGAGATCTCTTCGATCGTGTGGGTGATGGACATCTCGGTACCTCGGGTGGTTCGTGCAGACCTGACCTCGGGATTGTTGGGGATACCCCGGGCAGATGCAAGACAACCTGAGCCGGGGAGATCACACCGATCCGCACCCCGAAGCATCGGTGTATCGCGGGCGATACACCGGTCGATCACGGGCGTGCCGTGCGCACCATAAAGAGGCAGGCGAGAAAATTGCCGTCCCCAAATTGGGGAGGCGGGGCGGTCGGTGCCGAAGAGGGTTTCGGTGAGGTCGTCGATAAGTGTCTATAAGTAAAGGAAAACCGCAACTGGCACGGGCGGTGCAATGGCCTGGGTGAACCCGAACGTTCACCTGATGGAGCACAGACATGAAAAAGACCCTTATCGCTACCAGCATTGCCTCCGCCGTCAGCCTGTCGGCCCTCACCCTGCCCTCCGTGGCTGCGGCCGAGGTGTCCGCCAATGTCGGCGTGGTCTCCAACTACTTCTTCCGTGGCGTGACCCAGACCGACGACGGCGCAGCCGTCCAGGGTGGTCTCGACTACGCGCACGACTCCGGTTTCTACGCCGGCACCTGGGCGTCCACCGTCGATTTCGGCGACGGCACCAGCTACGAGCTCGACCTCTACGCCGGTTACGGCGGCAGCATCGGCGATCTCGGCTACGACGTGGGCTACATCTACTACGCCTACCCGGACGGTGACGATCTCGACTTCGGCGAGATCTACGGCTCGCTGTCCTACAGCTATCTCACCGCGGGCCTGGCCTACACGGTGAACTCCCAGGCCACGGGCGAAAGCGCCTTCGACACGGGCGACCTGTACTACTACGCCGGTGTCGACGTGCCGTTCGGCGAGTCCGGCTACAGCGGCAGCCTGTACTACGGCTACTACACCTTCGATGCCGACAGCTCGACCAACGAGCTCGATTACGGCCACTGGAGCGCCGGCCTGTCCAAGGATGCCGGTGAATTCGGCTCCTTTGGCCTGAATCTCGAACTGGCCGACATCGACGAGAACCACGGCTTCGGCGACGACAACTCGGACGACCTGAAGCTCTGGATCAGCTGGTCGAAGTCGTTCTGATCGCCCCCGCCCCAAACGGACTCATGGGTCGGCCCGGTGCCGGCCCGCATCCGAGGAGAGAGACATGAAACTGATTACGGCAATCATCAAGCCCTTCAAGCTTGACGACGTGCGCGAGGCGCTCGGCGGCGTCGGCGTGAAGGGCATCACCATGACCGAGGTCAAGGGCTTCGGTCGCCAGAAAGGCCACACCGAGCTGTATCGCGGCGCGGAATACGTGGTCGACTTCCTGCCCAAGGTCAAGCTGGAGATGGTCGTGGACGACGCGCTCGCCGACCAGGTGATCGAGGTGATCACCAACGCGGCGAGTACCGGCAAGATCGGCGACGGCAAGATCTTCGTCTCGCCGATCGAGGAAGCCATTCGCATCCGGACCGGCGAGACCGGTACGGACGCCCTTTAAGCGGAGGATTTCACCGTGGAAACTCAAGTCATCGAACTGGGCTATGCCCTCGATACGTTCTACTTCCTGATCGCCGGTGCCTTCGTCATGTGGATGGCGGCGGGCTTCACCATGCTCGAGGCGGGCCTGGTGCGCTCCAAGAGCACCGTCGAGATCCTGACCAAGAACATCGCGCTGTTCTCGATCGCCTGCGTGATGTACATGGTGGTGGGCTACAACATCATGTACAGCGACGGCATCTCCAGCCTGATCCCGGGCCTGTCGTTCTTCATCGGCGGCGACAACTCGGCGGCGGACGTCGTGGCGAGTGGTGGCGACATCTACTACTCCAACATGGCCGACTTCTTCTTCCAGGTCGTGTTCGTGGCCACCGCCATGTCGATTGTGTCCGGCGTGGTCGCCGAGCGCATGAAGCTGTGGGCCTTCCTCGCCTTCACCGTGGTCCTCACCGGCCTGATCTACCCGATCCAGGGCTACTGGAGCTGGGGTGGCGGCATCCTGAGCGATCTCGGCTACTCCGACTACGCCGGCTCGGGCATCGTCCACTTCACCGGTGCGGTCGCCGCGCTGGCGGGTGTGCTGCTGCTTGGTCCGCGTAAGGGCAAGTTCGGTCCGAACGGCCAGGTCAACGCCCTGCCGGGTGCGAACCTGCCGCTGGCGACCCTAGGTACGTTCATCCTGTGGCTGGGCTGGTTCGGCTTCAACGGCGGCTCGGAGCTCAAGGTGTCCGACGTCGGTTCGGCCAACGCCGTCGCCCAGGTGTTCACCAACACCAATCTGGCGGCCGCCGGTGGCGTGATCGCGGCGATGATCACCTCGCGCCTGGCCTTCGGCAAGGTCGACCTGACCATGGTGCTCAACGGCGCGCTGGCCGGTCTCGTCGCCATCACCGCCGACCCGGCTTCCCCGTCGGCCCTGCTGGCGACCCTGATCGGTGCGATCGGCGGCGTGATCGTGGTGTTCTCGATCCTCGGTTTCGAGAAGATCAAGATCGACGACCCGGTCGGTGCCCTGTCGGTCCACGGCGTGGCCGGTATCTGGGGTGTGCTGGCGGTCCTGCTGTCGAACGACGAGGCGACCCTCGGCGGGCAGCTCGCGGGTCTGGCCCTGATCGGTGGCTTCGTCTTCGTCGCCAGCCTGGTGATCTGGCTGATCCTCAAGGCCGTCATGGGCCTGCGCATCAGCGAGGAAGACGAGCAGGAAGGCGTTGACTCGGTCGAGTGCGGCATGGAGGCCTACCCCGAGTTCACCAACAAGTAAGGACGCATCGAGTCGTTCGACGACACAGGGACGTGTCAGGAAAAACGAGGCCCGGGCAACTGCCCGGGCCTTTTTGCGTGCGTCGGCCGGCATGGAGGCCGGCGTCGCTCAATCGTCGGGCGGCTTGATCCGTTCGATGCCCTGGGAACCGAGAAAGGCCTGGAAGGCCTCGACCTGTTCCACGGGTACGTCGAGGCGTGCGGTGACCCGGTTGCCGTAGTCGATCGATTGCAGTTGGGCGCCGTGCTGCTCCGCCCAGTGCCGCAACGGTTGCTCGTCGGCGAAGTCGAACGCCAGGTCGAACCCCTGCTGCGGGCGATGCGCGTCCAGGGGGAGGTCGGCGAGCGCCTGTTGTGTCGCCCCGGCATAGGCGCGCACCAGGCCGCCCGCGCCCAGCTTCACGCCGCCGAAGTAGCGCGTCACCACCACGATCACGTCGCCGATGCCCTTGTGCTGGATCACGTTGAGGATCGGCTTGCCGGCCGTGCCGCTCGGCTCGCCGTCATCGCTCATCGCCGCGCTGGCGGCGGTGTCGGGATTGCCGACCAGGTAGGCCCAGCAATGATGGCGGGCGTCCGGGTAGTCAGTCTTCATCGAGTCGACGAAGGCCAGGGCGGCCCGGCGGTCCGCGACCGGCCCGGCACGGGCGATAAAGCGGCTTTTCTTGACCTCGAGCTCGCGCTCGATCGTCGTGGCCGGGGTGACGTAGCCGGTTGACGAGGGTTGCTGGCTCATGACGTCATAACGGAAAACGCCTGCCGGGTGGGCAGGCGCGGTATGTAATTGGAGCGCTTGTCGATCAGGCGACTCAACGGGCGAGCTTGGCTTCCACCGCGTCGCGGGTCTCGCGCCCGGCCAGCTGTTCGACCAGCGCGAGCGCAAAGTCCATCGCCACCCCCGGGCCCCGGCCGGTGACCAGGTTGCCGTCGACCACCACGGCCTCGTCGGTCACCTCGGCCCCCTGCGCCTCGTTGGCATCGAGCGCGCCGGGGAAATGCGTGATGCGCCGGCCCTTGAGCAGGTTTGCGGCGGCCAGCACCTTCGGCGCGGCACAGATCGCGCCGATCCAGCGTCCGGCAACCGACTGGTCCTGCAGGCGCTTGAGCACCCGCTTGTCGGCGGCGAGGTTGTTCGCCCCCGGCTGGCCGCCAGGCAGGACGATGGCATCGAAGACCCGGCTGTCGTCGAGCAGCGTGAGGTTGGTATCCGCGACCACCGTGGTGCCGCGCGAACCGGTCACCTCATCCTCGTGCAGGGCGGTGATCTCCACCTGGATCCCGCCACGACGCAGGATGTCGATGGTGGTGATGGCCTCCAGGTCCTCGAACCCGGGTGCCAGGATGACCAGAGCCTTGCTTGCCATGTCGTGTTTCCTCCTCGTGTGCCGCCGGATCAGCGGTGGGTGTTCTTGCTGACGATCACCATGCCCTTGAGCATGTTGAGTGCCTCGTAGAGCTGGTAGTCACGGATGACGAGCGGTTCGCGCTCCTCGTCGTCCTCGTCGCCCTCCGCCTGCTTGATGGCATCCATCATGTCCGAGTCGCCGTTGGTCAGGTGGCCGGCCAGGCTGGCCTCGGAGATCGAGAACACGTCCTCGATGTCGCTGACCTTGAGCTGGTGGACGGTGACGTCGGGCGTGATGCCCTCGGCCTGGATGGAGCGGCCGCTCGGGGTGTAGTAGCGCGCGGTGGTCAGGCGCAGGGCGCCGCCGTTTGACAGCGGCATGATCGACTGGACCGAGCCCTTGCCGAAGGTCTTCTCGCCGATGACCAGTGCCCGGCCGCTGTCCTGCAGGGCGCCGGCAACGATCTCGGACGCCGAGGCCGACCCGCCGTTGACCAGCACCACGATGGGCGCGCCGTCGAGGCGATCGCCGTTGCTGGCCTCGAAGCTCATCTTGGCGTCGGCAACCCGGCCCTTGGTGTAGACGATCTGGCCTTCCTCTAGGAAGGCGTCGACCATCTCGACCGAGCCGTCGAGCACGCCGCCCGGGTTGTTGCGCAGGTCGAGCACCAGCCCCTTGAGCGCCTCGTCCTCGTTCTTCTCGACCAGCGCATCGAGGGCCTTGTGCATCTGCTCGACGGTGCGCGACTGGAACTGCGAGACGCGGATGTAGCCCATGCCCGGCTCGAGCAGCTCGTGCTTGACCGACTCGGTCTTGATGATCGCGCGGGTGATGGTGAACTCGAGCGGTTTCTTCTCGCCTTCGCGGGCGATGGTCAGGTCGATGTCGGTGTCCGGCTTGCCGCGCATGCGCTTGACGGCCTCTTCCAGGTCCATGTCCTGGGTGAGCTCGCCGTCGATGCGGATGATCTTGTCGCCCGCCTCGAGCCCGGCGCGCTTGGCCGGCGTGTCGTCGATCGGCGCGATGACCGTCAGCACGCCGTCCTTCATGCCGACCTGGATGCCCAGGCCGCCGAATTCGCCGCTGGTGGACTCGCGCAGGCTCTTGAATTCCTCGTCATCGAGGTAGCCCGAGTGCGGATCGAGCTCCGAGATCATCCCGCGGATGGAATTCTCGATCAGCTCGCCCTCGCTGATGTCGTCGACGTAGTCCGAGCGCACCCGGTCGAGCACGTCGGAGTAGGTCCGCAGCTGCTCGAGCGGGATGTCGCCGTTGACGTCGGCCGGGCGTTCGGCCATCGCGTTGATGGCGATGGCAATGGCAAAACCGAAGAAGGCGGCGATGCCCAGGCTCGAGGTTTTGCGGATCCAAGTGGTCATGGTGTTCTCTCTAGACATGTATCGTCGGCGTCGTGCGGCCGGTCGGGCCGGTCAGGCGTCTGCCCAGGCGGCAGGCCGTGTGGTTACGTGACGGTGGGGGCGAGACGGCGGCAATCAAGATGCCCCGTCCAACGCGATCGCCCGGCCGCGGTCGTCCGCCCCTGGCGCTCGTTTCGTCGCCCCCCGGTCGCCCCCGACCAGGCCCGGGCCTGGTCGGCATGGGCACCGCCAACTATGCCACGGTCGCGCCCCCGGCGGCGAGCCCGATCGGTGGATCGGAACGTACCTTGAATAGTACACGCGGCGACCCGGTGCCATCGCCGTCCGGTCAGCCGCCCACGGCCTGGCGCCAGGCCGGCCAGCGGCCCGGATCGACCGGCCGATTGCCCCGCCGCACCTCCACGTACAACCCCTCCTGGCCGGCGTCGATCACGCCCGATGTGCAGAGGCGATCGCCCCGCTCGACCCGGTCGCCCTTGGCGACGTCCAGCGAGCGGCAATGGGCGTAAAGGGAGAGAAAGTCGCCATCGTGGCGCAGCATCACCAGTTGCCCCCATCCCTTGAGCGTGCCGGCGAAGGCCACCCGCCCGCCGTCGACCGCCCGCACGGCGCTGGCACCGTCGGCGTGGAAGATCACGCCATCGTTGCGCAGGCGGCCTTGCGGCAGGGTTTCGCCAAAGCGTCGCTCGATGCGCCCGGTGATCGGGATGCTGCCGTCATCCCGGACCTGGGCGGGGGGCGTCGTGCCGGGCGGTTCGCTTTCCTGTCTGGCCAGCCGCTCGGTCCGCTCGCGTTCGGCCCGCTGCTCGGCCTCGCGGCGTTCCTGGTCCGCGCGCTTGGCCGCTTCCTCGGCGGCCTTGCGTGCCGCGGCCACCTCGCGATCGAGTCGGCGCTTGCGGTCCAGCAGGCCTTTCAGGTCCCGCTGCTGCTTGTCCAGTGTCTCGCCCAGCGAGGCGAGCAGTCGTTGCTGTTCGGTGAGGTTCTTGCCCACCTCTTCGTAATGGCGATCGAGCCGCGTGCCCGCGTCGCGCAGCTCGCGGTCGGTCTCGGCGATCGCCGTACGGTTCTCGGCCAGCTCGACGCGTTGCCTTTCCAGGGCCCGGCGGGCCTCCTGGACCGGGCGAATCAGGGCGCGCAGGTAGTGCAGGTCGCGATCGGTTTGCAGGGCATCGCCATCGCCGAGCAGTGCCTGCAGCACGCTGCCGCGCGTCAGCGGGTAGGCGGCCTGCAGGCGACGCTCGAGTTCGGCCCGTCGCTGGGCCAGCCCGTCGCGCAGTTCGGCCTCGTGGCGGTCGAGGGTCCGTTGCCGCGCCTCGAGTTCGCGGCGCTCGGCGTCGAGTTCGGCCGACTTCTCTTCCAGGAAGGCCATGCGCTTTTGCAGCTTGGCCAATGCCTCGCGCGCCGCGGCCCGTTCCTGCTCGGTGGACTCGATCTCCTCGCGCTGGGCCTCGATGCGCTGCTCGATGGCCGGCTCGGCGAACGTCGGCGTGGCGGCCCCCGCCATCAGGGCCAGGGCCAGGACGAGCGGGATTGGCCGCCGGGCCGCGCGGTGGCGGTGTCGGGCCGGCGGGCTGGCGATGGGTGATTGTGGCGGTGACTGTGGCAAGGCGGCCCCTGACCGTGGACGAACGATAGGATGTGGCAGCGCCGGGTGACGGTTGCCGGGTCGGCGGTCGGCTGGGGTCACCGGCCCGCCACGGGGTCGAGCGGCGGCTGCAACAATTCGGTGGAAAAGCGGTAGTATACGGAGGTGGGGAATCTCTGCACGAATCGGCAATGCCTGCCTAAACAACGCGCGGGCGATCGTGTCGGTAGATCCCTGGGGGGAGGCCGCCGAGCGGGCCAACCGGGCCATCTGGGGTGAGCGGCGGGGCGATGGCCCCGGCCGCCGCGCATCCGGAGCTTGTCCCGGGTCCCGTGGAGGCTGTCGCCGTCCGTCACCCGCAACCAGCACTTGGGTCGAACCATGAATTTGGAAACCGAGGAATATCCCGCCACCCGGCTGATGGGCCGCTCAGAGGACATCGAGCGTGCCTCGCGGTCGTTGAAGGCGATGTCGCACCCGCTGCGGCTCAAGATCCTGTGCGTCTTGGGCGACAACGAGCTCAGCGTGCAGCAGATCGTCGAGGCCGTCGGCACGACCCAGAGCAACATCTCTCAGCACCTGGCCATCCTGCGCGACAAGGGCATCCTCGCCTCGCGCAAGGACGCCAACCGGGTGTTCTACCGGGTCTCCGACGCGCGAACGTTGCGCCTGATCGGCATGATGCAGGAAGTTTTTTGCCCGCTTAATTAGGATAGAATAAAATAATTCTATTCGGGTGTGCCTTTCCTTGCTGGCGCGCCCTCCTAACGAGTTTTTGCGGAGGCATGCACATGACGACCGATCGCTACGTTCGCATCATCGCCGGGTTGATGATCCTGGCCACCCTCGCCCTGGCGCACGTCACCGGCCAGGCGGATCTCGGCCGGTTGTCCTGGCTGTGGCTGACCGCGTTCATCGGCCTGAATCTGTTCCAGAGCGGCATCACCCGCTTTTGCCCGCTGGATTCGATTCTGGCCAAGCTGGGCGTGCGGCGCGCCTCCTGAGTCCAGCCGCCGGTCGCGAAACGGCCGGCTCGTTGACCCGACAAGGCACCGGATCGGCATCATGCCGCCGGTGCCTTGAATTTTTTGTGCGCCGCGGCCATTGTATGGCCCACCTTATCTCCCCCGATTTTCAGAGAAGACGCAATGGAATCCTTTATCGATTTCCTGGCCCGCCACTGGGTGCTCTCGACCGTAGCCGCCGTCCTCATCGTGCTGCTGGTTAGCAACGAGCTCTCCCGCCGCCTGCAGAAGTTCAAGACGCTCGATCCGGCCGAGGTCGCCCGCAAGGCCGGCCGCGACGGCGTGGCGCTGATCGACGTGCGCGAGGACAACGAGTGGAAGGCCGGGCACATCAAGGGCGCGCGCCACATCCCGCTGGGCAAGCTGGAAAAGAAGCTCGGCGAGATCAAGGGCGAGAACCCCGACGAGGTGGTGCTGTACTGCCGCTCGGGCAATCGCTCGGCCACCGCGGCCAACATCCTGGTCAAGGGCGGGTTCGAGAACGTCAGCCATCTCGGCGGCGGCATCCTGGCCTGGGAAGGCCAGAACTACCCCGTTTCCAAGGGCAAGTAAGGCGTTCGGCATGACCGCTGACCCCGGCAACCAGCCGGCGATCGTCGTCTACCAGAGCCCGCTCTGCCCCTTCTGCCATTTCGCCAAGCGGCTGCTGAAAAAGCGCGGGCTCGCCTTCGAGTCGATCAACGTGCAGCTGTCCTCGGCGAAACGGGACGAGATGATCCAGCGCGCCAAGCGCCTGACCGTCCCGCAGATCTTCATCGGCGAGACGCACGTGGGCGGTTACGACGAACTGGCGGCCCTGGACCGGAACGATCGACTGATGCCGCTGGTGGAGGCCGAGGCCCGCCGTGCGGCGGGCGAGCCGCCGGTCGAGGGTGCCTGACGCGACGCCGCGCCACGTACTGGCACCACGGCGCCCCGGTCGCGCTATCATGACGGTCGGCATCGAGCGAGAGGACGCGCCGCGATGAGTGATTCCAGACACGTGGTCTGCCCGGCCTGCGGGGCAATCAACCGCCTGCCCGTCGAACGGCTTGGCAGCGGCAACTGCGGCCGCTGCGGCGAGACCCTGTTTCCCGGCCAGCCCGTGGTGCTGGACGACTCCCGCTTCGAGCGCCAGGTCAGCCGCAGCGAGCTGCCGGTGCTGGTCGACTTCTGGGCCGAGTGGTGCGGGCCGTGCAAGATGATGGCCCCGACCTTCGACCAGCTGGCACGCGACTTCCGTGGCCGGCTGGTGGTCGCCAAGCTCGAGACCGAGCGTGCGCCGGCCGTCTCGGCGCGCTTCGGCATCCGCAGCATCCCGACGATGATCCTTTTCTCCGGCGGCCGCGAGATCGACCGCCTTTCCGGTGCCCTGCCGGCCGCGCAACTGACGCAGTGGCTGGCCGGGCACGGCATCCGCTGACTCCCGACGAATCCACCGACGACCAGGAAATACGACATGGCAGAGGGCGAAAACACCGCCGCCGGCAATGGCCAGGCAACGGAAGGCAACGACCAGCAGTTCTTCGTGCAGAAGATCTACCTGAAGGACCTGTCCTTCGAGTCGCCGCAGGCGCCGGACATCTTCACCCGCGACGACTGGAAGCCCGAGGTCAGCGTCCAGGTAGGCAACAACGCCACGCGCCTGAGCGATGCCGCCTTCGAGACCGAGCTGACCATCACCGTCACGGCCACCGTCGAGGAAAAGACCATCTACCTCGCCGAGGTGCAGTACGGCGGGGTGTTCACCATCAAGGGCTTCGACGACGCCACGCGTCGCCAGCTGCTGGGTGCCTACTGCCCGACGCTGCTCTTCCCCTACATCCGCGAGACGGTCGGTGACCTGGTGATGAAGGGCGGCTTCCCGCAGATGGTGCTCCAGCCGATCAACTTCGACGCCCTGTACGCCCAGCACGAGCAGCAGCGCGCGGCGCAGGCCGAAGGCGCAGCCGACGCCCGTCCGAACTGATCGTTCGCGATGAGTGACGCGGCACGCACACGGATCGCGGTGCTCGGTGCCGGCTCCTGGGGCACCGCGCTGGCCTCCCTGCTGGCGACCAACGGGGCCCAGGTCCGCCTGTGGGCGCGTGATGCCGAGCAGGCGCAGGCGATCGATCGCGACCACCAGAACGCGCGCTACCTGCCGGGAATCGCCTTGCCCGAGACATTGCGGGCGGGTTCGGACCTGGCCTGGGCCGTGGAGGACGCCGACCAGGTCTGGCTGGTGCTGCCGACCAAGATTCTGGGCGAGTTCCTCGCCGAGCACGCCGCGACACTCCCGCGTTCGGCCATCTACGTCACCGCCTCCAAGGGCTTCGAGCCCGGCACGGGGCGGCGTATCGACGAGCTGGTGGCCGGCGCGCTGGGCGACGTCTCGTTCGCGGTGGTCTCCGGGCCGACCTTCGCCATCGAGGTGGCTCACGGTCGGCCGGCGGCGCTGGCCGTCGGCAGCCGCGACCGGGCCGTCGCCGAGACGGTCGCCGATGCCCTGCGCAACGACCATATCCGCTGCTACCCCAGTAGCGACGTGGTGGGCATCGAGCTCGCCGGTGGTCTCAAGAACGTGCTGGCGATCGCGGCCGGCGTCTCCGACGGGTTCGGTTTTGGCGCCAACACGCGCGCGGCGCTGATCACGCGGGGGCTGGCGGAGATCATGCGCCTGGGCGAGGCGATGGGCGCGCGGATGGAGACCTTCACCGGACTGGCGGGGCTGGGCGATCTGGTGCTGACCTGCACCGACGATCACTCGCGCAACCGCCAGTTCGGCCTGCGGCTGGCGAAGGGCGAGTCGGTCGAGGCGGCGGTGGCCGGCATCGGCCAGGCCGTCGAGGGCATCAGCGCCGCGCGTGAGGGCCACCGCCTCGCGCAGGCGCACGGTCAGGAGATGCCGATTACCGAGGCGGTCTATCGCGTGCTTTACGAAGGCTTGCCCGCCCGGGAGGCCGTCGCCGAGCTGCTGTCGCGCGATCCGCGCCCCGAAGACTGAGGCGCGCCTGTCCCGGCCGTCAGTCGGCGGCGGTCACGATCTCCCGGATCTCCGCGCGATGCTCGCGCACCACGAAGCGCACGTCGATCTCCTCGATGCGCATACCGTAGACCCGCTCCGGGTCGTCGTGGAAGGCCGGGCGCGGGTCCTGTGCCAGGGTCTGTTCGATCAGCGCGACCCGTTCGGAGGACAATCGCTCCAGCCACGGCTCGGCCGCCCCCCAGACCACGGCCAGCCGCGCCGGTGGCTCGCTGGCCCAGCCCCCCCCGGCTGTCGGCCGGGCAGTCGGCGTAGGGCACGTGCGGCTTGACGTCGAGGATCGGCGTGCCGTCGAGCAGGTCCAGTCCACCCAGGTGCAGCCGCACCCCGTCCTCGTCGCGTTGCACGTCGATCAGTCGCACCACCGACAGCCCGATCGGATTCGGTCGGATCGGGGCGCGACTGGCGAACACCCCCACCCGTTCGTTGCCCCCCAGCCGCGGCGGGCGGACCGCCTTGCGGTCTCCCGCCTGCATGCGGCGCTTGGCGTGGAACACCCAGACCAGCCACAGGTGCGAGAACGCCTCGATGCCTTGCCACGCGGTCGGGTCCCGCCATTCGGCGGTCGGCACCAGGATGCCGGTGGCCGCCGGCACGATGCCCGACTGGCGCGGGATGCCGAAGCCCTCCCGATAGGGGCTCTCGATAAGCCCGATGGGCCGCATGCGCCACTCGTCGATCATTGCGCCCCCTCGAAGTTCAGTTGACGCCAGGCCTCGAAGAAGGCCACGGCGGCGGCGTTGGCCAGGTTGAGGCTGCGCGAGCCCGGCACCATCGGCAGGTAGAGCCGTTGCGATGCGGGCAGGGACTCCAGTACCTCGTCGGGCAGACCGCGGGTCTCGGGGCCAAACAGCAACACGTCATCGGGCCGGTATTCGATCCGGTCGTAGCGCGTGGTGCCGCGTGTGGAGAAGGCCAGCATCCGCCCGGCAACCGCCGTCCGCGCCTGCTCGAGATTGGCGTGTCGATGGACGTGGGTCAGGGCGTGGTAGTCCAGCCCGGCCCGGCGCACGGCCTTTTCCGACAGGGAGAAGCCGAGCGGCTCGATCAGGTGCAGCGCCGAGCCGGTATTGGCGCACAGCCGGATCAGGTTGCCGGTGTTGGGCGGGATCTCGGGTTCGAACAGCATGATCGATGGCATCCGGGCATTGTAGGCCAGCCCGGCGATTCGCCGTGCAGGACCAGCGGGCGGAGGGTCCGTGGGCTGATGTAGAATGCGAGCCACATCCCGTTCGTCCGCCCGTGACTCCACCTCCCGTGGCGCGGGCGCGCGAACTTTAGGGAAACTCTGCACGACTGCCATACCGCTCTGCGCGTTTTGGCGAGTCGCCCGTGCTCCGCGTTGCGATGTCTTGACGTGGCCGCCGGCACGCCGGCGACATCGCGCCTTGATCACGAACGACTCGCCAGGCCAGAGTGGCATGGCATTCGTGTAGAGTTTCCCCAGCAGACTTGCCTGGTGACGGCGTGGAGGAAAAGGCATGAAGGTACTGGTAATCGGTGGTGGCGGCCGCGAGCACGCCCTGGCGTGGAAGATCGCCCAGTCGTCGCGGGTGGAGACGGTCTTTGTCGCGCCCGGCAATCCCGGCACGGCCGCCGAAGCCAAGTGCCGCAACGTGCCGATTTCCGCGGCGAACGTCGCCGAACTGGTCGCCTTCGCGGCCGATAACGCCATCGATCTGACCGTGGTGGGTCCCGAGGCGCCGCTGGTGGAGGGCGTGGTCGACACCTTCCGTGACGCCGGGCTGGCGATCTTCGGCCCGACCCAGAAGGCGGCCCAGCTTGAGGGTTCCAAGGCCTTCGCCAAGGACTTCATGGAGCGCCACGCCATCCCCACCGCCAAGTACCGGGTGTTCGACACCGCCGCGCCGGCGATCGACTTCGTTCACGAGCATGGCGCCCCGGTGGTGGTGAAGGCCGACGGGCTGGCCGCCGGCAAGGGCGTGATCGTCGCCCAGAGTACCGACGAGGCCGAGGCCGCCATCCGCGACATCTTCGCCGGTCAGTTCGGTGCGGCCGGCGCGCGCGTGGTGGTCGAGTCCTTCCTTGCGGGCGAGGAGGCGAGCTTCATCGTCATGGTCGATGGCGAACACGTCCTGCCGATGGCCTCCAGCCAGGACCACAAGGCCCGCGACGAGGGCGATAAAGGCCCCAACACCGGCGGCATGGGCGCCTACTCGCCTGCGCCAGTGCTCGATGACGCGATGATCGAGCAGGTGATGGCGCAGGTGATCGAGCCGACGGTGAAGGGCATGGCCCTCGACGGCCTGCCCTACACCGGCTTTCTCTACGCCGGGCTGATGATCGGCGCGGATGGCGAGCCGCAGGTGCTCGAGTTCAACTGCCGCTTCGGCGACCCGGAGACCCAGCCGGTGCTGATGCGCCTGGACAGCGACCTCGTCGACCTGGTCGAGGCCGGCGTCAACGGCACGCTCGACCAGGCCACCGCCGAGTGGACCGACAGGGCGGCCGTGGGCGTGGTGCTGGCCTCGGCTGGCTACCCGGAGAGTTCGTCGAAGGGGGACGTGATCACCGGTCTCGATGCGTTGCCCGACGGCGTGAAGGCCTTCCACGCCGGCACGGCGGAAACGGACGGCCAGATCGTCACCAACGGCGGGCGGGTGCTCTGCATCACCGCGCTGGGCGAAACGGTCGAGGCGGCGCAGCAGGCCGCCTACGCCGGGGTCGACCAGGTGCACTTCGAGGGCGGCTTCTGCCGTCGCGATATCGGCTGGCGGGCGATCGGCCGAGGCTGATCACGGCGGAGCCGGTTGCCGTTGGCGGCATCCGACCGACTGGTGAACGGCGCAAAAGCTGCTTTACTCCGTGACCGACCAACCTGTCACGGTGACTTCCCCATGCGTCGTTTCCTTTCCCTGCTCGCCACCCTCGTTATCGCCGGCACCGCGCAGGCCGCGGATCTCGCCGTGGGCGATCCCGCCCCGGTCTTCGCCCTGCCCGACCAGGATGGCGAGACCCGCCGCCTCGAGGATTACCGTGGCCAGTGGCTGGTGCTGTACTTCTATCCCAAGGACGACACGCCCGGCTGCACCACCGAGGCCTGCAGCTTTCGCGACAATATCAACCGCCTGATCGCGCAGGACGCGGCCGTGCTGGGCGTGAGCATGGACAGCGTCGCGAGCCACGCCGATTTCGCCCGCGAGTACGAGTTGCCCTTCCCATTGCTCGCCGACCCGGACGGCGAGGTGGTCGAGCGGTACGGCGCGCTGAGCGACTTCATGGTGGTGAAGTTCGCCAAGCGCCAGACCTTCATCATCGATCCCGAGGGCAATATCGCGACGATCTACCGCAAGGTGGACCCCGACGAACACGTGAAGGACGTGCTCGATGACCTCAAGGCCTTGAGAGGAAACTAGGCGCTAACTGGGCGCTAGTCCACACGGAACTGCGCGTGGCAGGCCATGCACTGGTTCATGGCCTCGGCGGTCATTGCCGTGATGTCCTCGAGCGGGTCGACCTCGGCACGCACCGCGATTTCCTCGAAGGCCATGTGCATCGGTCCGCCGATGGCCCGGAATTCGGACGGCGTCTTGGCGCGGATCGACTCCGGGGTGTTGCGCGCCATGCGATTGCCGGAGCGCTGGGCCGCAGCGATGATCATCTCGCGGTCGTCATCGGCGATGCCCCGCAGGATCTGCTGGACGCTGCCGAGCATCTGGCGCATGTCTTCGAGGAAGATCGCCTGCTCTTCGGAGGTAAAGCCGAGGCTTTGGCGGGGATCGGGATGGTTCGAGGCCGCGCTTGAGAGTGTCGGTAGCGCGAGCAGTGCCAGTCCGGCGAGTGCCATGAGCGAGTCGGTGGCCAGGCGGTGGTGGGACGGGTTCATGCCATGTTCATCGTGACGCGGGATCCACCTCATCTTAGGCGGTCAGCCATGAGGCGCGCCATAAAAAACCCCGGCCTGAGCCGGGGTTTCTCGTTTCGAGCGATGGGTCTGTTAGCCGCGACGCATCGAGTCGTAGAACTCGTTGTTGGTCTTGGTCTGCTGGAGCTTGTCGAGCAGGAACTCCACCGCCTCGAGCTCGCCCATCGGGTGGAGGAACTTGCGCAAGATCCACATCTTCTGCAGCTCCTCGGTATCCGTGAGCAGCTCCTCTCGGCGGGTGCCGGAGCGGTTGATGTTGATCGCCGGGTAGACGCGCTTTTCCGCGATGCGCCGATCGAGGTGGAGCTCCATGTTGCCGGTGCCCTTGAATTCCTCGTAGATCACCTCGTCCATCTTCGATCCGGTGTCGACCAGCGCGGTGGCGAGGATGGTCAGGCTGCCGCCTTCCTCGACGTTGCGCGCCGCACCGAAGAAGCGCTTCGGCCGGTGCAGGGCGTTGGCATCGACACCACCGGTCAGGACCTTGCCCGAGGACGGCACCACGGTGTTGTAGGCGCGCGCCAGGCGGGTGATCGAGTCGAGCAGGATCACCACGTCGCGCTTGTGCTCGACCAGGCGCTTGGCCTTCTCGATCACCATCTCGGCGACCTGCACGTGGCGCGGGGCCGGTTCGTCGAAGGTCGAGGCGACCACCTCGCCGCGCACGGTGCGCTGCATCTCGGTGACCTCTTCCGGGCGCTCGTCGATCAGCAGCACGATCAGGTCGCACTCGGGGTGGTTGTGGGTGATGCTCTGGGCGATGTTCTGCAAGAGCATCGTCTTGCCCGCCTTCGGCGGGGCGACGATCAGGCCGCGCTGGCCCTTGCCGATCGGCGCGACGATGTCGATGATCCGGGCGGTCAGGTCCTCGGTCGAGCCGTTGCCGCGCTCCATGCGCATGCGCTTCTCGGCATGCAGCGGGGTGAGGTCACCGAACAGGATCTTGGTCTTGGAGGCCTCGGGCTTCTCGAGGTTGATCTTCTCGATCTTCAGGAGCGCGAAGTAGCGCTCGTTGTCCTTCGGCGGGCGGATCGTGCCGCTGATGGTGTCGCCGGTCTGCAGGTTGAAGCGCCGTATCTGCGAGGGCGAGACGTAGATGTCGGCCGGGCCGGCGAGGTAGGAGCCGTCGGCGCTGCGCAGAAAACCGAACCCGTCCGAGAGGATCTCCAGTACGCCGTCGCCGTGGATCGATTCGCCCGTCTTGGCGTGCGCCTTGAGCAGGGCGAAGATCACGTCCTGCTTGCGTGTCCGGGCGATGTTGTCCAGTCCCATCGACTGGGCCAGCTCCATGAGTTCCGGAACGGGCTTGCTCTTGAGTTCGGTTAGATTCATTCGGATGGATTCGTCGTGGGGACCGCGGCGGGCCACAGATGGAAAATCAACGGGATGTCGAAGGGCGAAATCAAATGCTGAGATCGGAAGGCCACCGAGGTGTGGCCGGACGACAGAAGGGGTGTGTCGTCTGAGGGAGTCGCGGAGCGCGTCCGGGTGGCTTGCGGCCGACGGGTCGGGGCGACCTCGGGGCCGGTGCAGCGGGACGGGTGGCGTTCGGCGATCCCTTGACTGGCTGGGATTCTGGCACAGAACCCACCACTTGCCAAACGGGTCGGGGTGGTTTGGCGGGATGTGGTGTCGGTTCGTGTCGCGCCGGGGTTACAGGGCCGAGTCGATGAAGTCGGTCAGTTGCGACTTGGAGACGGCGCCGACCTTGGTGCCCTCGACCTTGCCGCCCTTGAACAGCATCAGGGTCGGAATGCCGCGGATGCCGTTCTGGCGCGGGGTTTCCGGGTTCTCGTCGATGTTGACCTTGGCGATCTTGAGCTTGCCGGCGTATTCGTCGGCCACCTCGTCGAGGATCGGCGTGATCATCTTGCAGGGGCCGCACCACTCGGCCCAGAAGTCGACCAGGACGGGCGTGTCGCTGTTGATGACCTGGGCTTCGAAATCCGCGTCGGATACGTAGACGATGTTGTCGCTCACGGCATGACTCCTAAATATCAGTGACTGTTAATGCCTGTCGGGCAATTGTTCATCCCTTGACGCCGCTTTTCAAGCGACCGCACCTCGTGGTGCTATTCTGCTGCCCGACAGGGTCGGGCGTGCCGAACACCCGGAGTATGGCCCGGCCTTCTCGATCACGCAAAAGGAACCTGCCCCCAATGGCTTCTTTGACCGAGCTCCGCTACGTGGTCGCCGTTGCCCGCGAGCGGCATTTCGGGCGCGCCGCCGCGCGCTGTTTCGTCAGCCAGCCCACCCTGAGCGTCGGGGTCAAGCGCCTGGAGTCCGCGCTCGGCGTGCAGATCTTCGAACGCGCCAGCCGCTCCGAGGTGCAGGTCACCACCGAGGGCCGCGCGATCATCGAGCAGGCCGAGCGGGTGCTCGACGAGATGGAGCGCCTGGAGGATCTGGCGCATACCCGCCGCGATCCGCTGGCCGCCCCGCTGCGCGTGGGGCTGATCCACACGGTCGGGCCCTACCTGCTGCCGCGACTGATCGGCCGGTTGCACGAACTGGCGCCACGCATGCCGATCGAGATCACCGAGGGGCTGACCGCCGATCTCGCCGAGCAGCTCGAGCACGGCGAGATCGACGTGGTGGTGCTGTCCCTGCCGTTCGAGGCGCCGGGCGTCACGGTCGAGCCGGTCTACCGCGAGCCATTCACCGTGGCGGTGCCGGTCGGTCACCCCCTGGCCGACCAGGAGGCGATCGAGCCCAACCAGCTCGCCGAGCACGACCTGTTGCTGCTCGGCCAGGGGCACTGCTTCCGTGACCAGGTGCTGGGGGTCTGCCCGCGCTGCAACGACGGGCGGGCCTTCGGGCGCCTGCAGCGCACGCTGGAGGGCGGGTCGCTGGAGACGATGCGGATGATGGTCGCCAGCGGGGCCGGGATCACGGTGCTGCCCTGCGCCTCGACCTGGGCGCAGGACGAGGGCACGCAGGCGCTGGTGCGCTACCTGCCGTTCGCCAGCGACACGCCGACGCGCGACATCGCCTTGGCCAGCCGCCGGCGTTTTTCCCGTCCGCAGGCGATCGAGGTGCTGGCCCGGTCGATCCGGGAAACCCTGCCGGCCTGCTGCGAGCCGCTCAGTCGAGAATGACGACCTCTTCGGCCTGCGGGCCCTTGCGCCCCTGGCCGATCTGGTACTCGACCTTCTGCCCCTCGTTGAGGCGCGAGGCGCCGCCATCGTTGATGGCGCGGAAGTGAACGAACAGGTCCTCGCCGTTGTCACGGATGATGAAGCCGAAGCCCTTGTCGACGTTGAACCACTTGACCTTGCCGGTCTCGCGCACGGGCTCGTGTTCCACCGCGACCTCCTTGGGTCGCAGGCCGGGCTTGGCGGGGCGGGCGGTGAGCCAACCGGCCAGCAGGGAAATGATCAGGATGACGGCGGCGGAGGCGAGAAACTGCAGCAGCCGCTGGTCGAGGTGGTCGTAGATCTGGCCGATGGCCAGCGCGCCGATGACGGCGAGTCCGAGGGTGACGATAAAGGCGGTAAGTCGAGAGTCCTGCCAGGTTTTCATGGGTGGGATAGGTTCCGTGTTGGTTGTGTGTCGTTATTCGAGATGGCGGCCCGGCGTGAAACCTTTCCGGCGGGATATAGGCCGGATGTCATCCGTCACGAGGGGGCTCGCGGCTGGTATTCTGTCACATTTGCCTCATGCCTGACGCCCCGAATCGGGTCGGGGCGAGGCGAATCACGGGAGGGAGGTCATGTCCGGCAAGCACGGCGAGTGGGTCTACGAGACGGTCGAGGAAATGGGCGCGCGCTTCGGCATCCGTGCCACGGAGAAGCTGCTCGACGAGCAGACGCCCTACCAGCACCTCGAGGTCTGGCGTACCGAGCGCTGGGGCAACCTGATGCTGCTCGACGGGGTGATGATGCTCTCCTCGCTGGAGAACTATCTCTACCACGAGATGATGGCCCACCCCGCGCTGCAGACCCACCCGGCCCCGCGCAACGTGGTGATCATCGGCGGCGGCGACTGCGGCACGCTTACCGAGGTGCTCAAGCACCGGGAGGTCGAGTCGGTGGTGCAGATCGACATCGACGAGGCGGTCACCCGTGCGGCCGAACGCTTCTTCCCGGAGCTCACTGCCCACAACGACGACCCGCGCGTCTCGCTCCGGTTCGAGGACGGCGTGGCGTGGATGAAGAACGCCCCGAGCGCGAGTGTCGACGTGACCATCGTCGATTCCACCGACCCCATCGGCCCGGGCACCGGCCTGTTCGGTCCGGACTTCCTCGCCGACTGCCACCGCGTGCTGCGCGAGGACGGCATCATGGTCGGTCAGAGCGAATCGCCGTTCTACCACCTGCCGCTGATGCTCGATTATCACCGCGCGATGAAGGCGGCCGGTTTTGCCGAGCGTCGCTCGCTGCTGTTCCCGCAGCCGGTCTACCCGGGTGGCTCGATCACCGGCACGCTGGCGCGCAAGGCCGGCCCACTCGACGAGCTGCGCCCGCTGGCCGACGAGGTCGTCACGCGCTACTACAGCACGGCCCTGCATCGCGGCCTGTTGGCAACGCCGCCGTTCATGCAGGAGGCGCTCGGCGAGGTCTGAGCCCGCGGCACGTCGCCGTCCCTGCCCTGTCCAATCGACCTGCCCCGCCCGCCAGGCGGGGCCGGCATCGTTTTCATTCCCTTTGCACGTAATGCCCGTCATGTCCGAAACCGACTGGTCCGAACGCCTCATCATCCGGCCCGCCCCGGAAATGCAGCTGAAGTCGTGGCCGACGCGCCGGCGTTTTCGCAATACCCTGATGAACAACCTGCGTGCGGCGCTCGACGGGGTCCCCCACGAGTTGCGTGTCGACCAGGGGCGACTGCTGTTGCTGACCGCCGAGCTCGACGCGGTCGCCGGGCGGCTGGAGCGCGTCTTCGGCGTGGCTTCGTATTCGCCGGTCGAGGCCGTGGTGGAGCCGACGCTCGAGGCCCTGATCCAGGCCGCCCGTGACCGCTTCGCCGACAGGGTGCACGGCCGGCGTTACGCGGTGCGCTGCAAGCGCCACGGCGGTCCACGCCTATCGACCCGCGAGGTCGAATGCCAGGTCGGCGCCGCCCTCAATCCCTTCGGCACGGTCGATCTCGACGCGCCCGAGGTGCGGGTGGAGATCGATCTGGTCGAGGACGGCGCCTGGCTGTTCACCGAGCGCCGTCCCGGCCCGGGCGGCGTGCCGCTGGGGGTGCAGGATCGGGCGGTGACCCTGATGTCCGGCGGCTTCGATTCACCGGTGGCCGCCTGGTACACGATGCGCCGCGGGGTGGGCAACGACTACGTGTTCTGCAACCTCGGAGGGGCGACCCACGAGAACATGGTGACGCGCATCGCCCACCGCCTGGCGCGCGACTGGGCCGTGGGTGACCGGCCGCGGCTGTTCGTGGTCGACTTCCTGCCGGTGGTCGCCGACCTGCGCGAGCGATTGGCCGGCGAGGTCTGGCAGGTGGTGTTGAAGCGGCTGATGTATCGGGCCGGCGAGGGCGTGGCCCGACGCATCGGTGCGCAGGCGCTGGTCACCGGCGAGGCGCTCTCGCAGGTCTCCTCGCAGACCCTGTCCAATCTCAACAGCATCGATCCGGCCAGCGGGTTGCCGGTGTTGCGCCCGCTGATCGGTTTCGACAAGACCGAGATCATGAGGCTGGCCCGGCGGATCGGTACCTATGCGCTCTCCGAGGGCGTGCCGGAATTCTGCGCCCTGTCGAACAGCAAGCCGCTGGTCTCGTCTCGGCGGGGGCGGATCGACCGCGAGGAGGCGCAACTCGACCACGCCCTGCTCGACCGGGCGGTCGCCGAGGCCCGCGAGATCGACCTCGCCGCGTTGACGGACGAGGATCTCGCCGAGCCGGATGTGCTGGCCGACGCGATTCCCGCCGACGCGACGATCATCGACTGCCAGCCGCCACGGCGGTTTCGCGACTGGCACCTGCCCGGCGCGGTCAACTACCCACCCGACGTGCTGGCGCGCCGGTTCGAGTCGTTGCCGACCGATCGTCGTTACCTGCTCTACTGCCTGCGCGGCGCCAACGCACCGATGCTCGCCGAGCGCATGCAGCGCGCCGGCTACGAGGCGCATGCGTTTCGTGGCGGCGTGAGTCGGCTGCGCCGCGCCTTCGAACGCGGCGATCCGGCGGTGGTCGGCGCGGCGTGATTTCCGGCGATAACTGCTGGATCTGAAAGCGGTTTCCGTTATACTGCCGCGCCCCCGACGGGGGTGCGCAGCTATCCCCGGCGCTCGTTGCCATACTTTTCATGCCCGGGGGGTATTAGCCGCATTGGCGGCAGGAGGTTCCCATGCGTTATCCAGATCGATTCCCCGTGATCGTCATCGGCGGTGGTCATGCTGGCACCGAGGCGGCCCTGGCGTCCGCGCGCATGGGCGTGGAGACCCTGCTGGTCACCCACAACATCGAGACCCTCGGCCAGATGAGCTGCAACCCCGCGATCGGCGGGATCGGCAAGGGTCACCTGGTCAAGGAGATCGACGCGCTGGGCGGCGCGATGGCGCATGCCGCCGATCTCGGCGGCATCCAGTTCCGCATCCTCAATGCCCGCAAGGGCCCGGCGGTGCGTGCCACCCGCGCCCAGGCCGATCGCGTGCGCTACAAGGCCGCCGTGCGCCACATGCTGGAAAACCAGCCGCACCTGACCCTGTTCCAGCAGGCCGTCGACGATCTGATCCTCGACGGCGAGCGGGTCGTGGGCGTGCGCACCTCGGGCGGCATCGAGTTTTTCGGGGAGTCGGTGGTGCTGACCGCCGGCACCTTCCTGGCCGGGCAGATCCACGTCGGGCTGGAGCGCTCCGAGGGCGGCCGCGCCGGTGACCCGCCGGCCAAGAAGCTCGCCGACACGCTGCGCTCGCTCGACCTCGGGGTCGCGCGCCTGAAGACCGGCACCCCGCCGCGTCTCGACTGCCGCAGCCTGGATTTCTCCGTGATGCAGGCCCAGCCGGGCGACACGCCCACGCCGGTGTTCTCCTTCCTCGGCTCGCCCGAGGAGCATCCGCGCCAGGTCGAGTGCTTCATCACGCACACCAACGAGCGCACCCACGAGATCATCCGCGGCGGGCTGGATCGCTCGCCGATGTTCACCGGCAATATCGAGGGCATCGGCCCACGCTACTGTCCGTCGATCGAGGACAAGATCCACCGTTTCGCCGACAAGGCCTCGCACCAGATCTTCGTCGAGCCCGAGGGGCTGGACACCCACGAGGTCTACCCCAACGGCATCTCCACCAGCCTGCCGTTCGACGTGCAGCTCGAGCTGGTGCGCTCGATCCGCGGCTTCGAGAACGCGCACATCACGCGCCCGGGCTACGCGATCGAGTACGACTTCTTCGATCCGCGCGGTCTCAGGCCGACGCTCGAGACCCGCGCGATAGAGGGCCTGTTCTTCGCCGGCCAGATCAACGGCACCACCGGCTACGAGGAGGCCGCCGCGCAGGGCCTGATGGCCGGTGCGAACGCCGCGGCGCGCGTGCTCGACCGCGATGCGCTCACCCTGCGCCGCGACCAGGCGTATCTCGGCGTGCTGGTGGACGATCTCACTACCCAGGGCACGCTCGAGCCGTATCGCATGTTCACCAGCCGGGCGGAATACCGCCTGATGCTGCGCGAGGACAACGCCGACCAGCGCCTGACTGGAATCGGTCGCGAACTCGGCCTGGTCGACGAGCGTCGCTGGCGGGCCTTCAACGAGAAGATGGAGGCGATCGAGACCGAGCGTGGGCGACTGAAGGACATCTGGGTCCACCCGGGCCACCCGGCGGCCGACAAGCTCGACGGGTCGATCACGCGCAACGTCACCGCGCTGGACCTGCTGCGTCGCCCCGAGCTGGATTACGCCAAGATCGCCGCGGTCGACGAGTTGGCGCCCGAGGCCATGCCGGCCCCGGCGGTGATCGAGCAGCTCGAGATCGAGGCCAAGTACGCCGGCTACATCGACCGGCAGCGCGACGAGGTCGCCCGCTCGGTCAAGCAGGAAGAGCAGTCGATCCCGGCGGATATCGACTACGCCGAGATCCCGGGGCTGTCCAACGAGGTGCGCGACAAGCTGGGCCAGCAGCGCCCGGCCACGGTCGGTCAGGCCGCGCGCATCCCCGGCGTGACCCCGGCGGCCGTCTCCCTGCTGCTGGTGCATCTCAAGCGCCGCGGCCAGCTGGCCCGTTCGGCCTGATCGCATGTCGGCGGCGCTATCCGACGAGCAACGACAACGACTCGAACGGCAGCTGGCCGACGGCGTCGAGCGCCTCGGTCTCGAGCTCGATCCGCAAGTCGCCCCCCGACTGATCGACTACCTCGCCCTGCTGGCCCGCTGGAACCGGCCCTACAATCTCACCGCCGTGCGCGACCCGGCGGCGATGGTCACCCGCCACCTGCTCGATTCGCTCGCCGTGCTGCCGCACCTGCCCGCCTGCCCGCGTCTGCTCGATATTGGCAGTGGTCCCGGCATACCGGGTATGATCTTGGCGGTTTGTCGCCCCGACAGTGAGGTCACCTTGGTCGACTCCAATCTCAAGATGACGCGTTTCGCGATGGCCGCCCGGCGCGAGTTGGGGCTGGACAACGTCGCCGTGCGACGCGAGCGCGTCGAAGAGCTCGAACCAAGCGATCGGTTCGACTGCATCATCTCGCGCGCCTTTGCCGCCCTGGCCGACTTCGTTCGGCTCGGCGCCCCGCTGCTCGCCGACGGCGGCCGGTTGTACGCCATGAAGGGGCGGCTCGATCCGCAGGAGCTCGATGCCCTGCCCGACGGGTTCGTCGTCACTGGCCGGCACGTGCTGGATATCCCCGATCTGGATGCCGAACGCCACCTGCTGGTCGTGGAACGGGCGGGCACCGCATGAGCTGGGTGATCGCGATCACCAATCAGAAGGGTGGCGTCGGCAAGACCACCACCGCGGTGAACCTCGCCGCCGCGTTGCAGGCCTTCGGCCGCCGCGTGCTCCTGGTCGACATGGACCCGCAGGGCAACGCCACCGTCAGTGCCGGCTACGACAAGCACTCGGTCGAGCGTCACGTCGGCCAGGTGTTGCTCGAGGAGATCGGCGTGACCGAGGCGCTGCTGCCCACCGACCCCGGCGGGTTCGACCTGCTGCCCGCCACCATCGATCTCGCCGGCGCCGAGTTCCAGCTGGTCACGCGCATCGGTCGCGAGACCAAGCTGCGCCAGGCGCTGGCCCCGCTGGTCGAGGACTACGACTTCGTCCTGATCGACTGCCCGCCGGCATTGAACACCCTCACCATCAACAGCCTGGCCGCGGCCGACGACGTGCTGATCCCGGTGCAGTGCGAATACTTCGCGCTCGAGGGGCTGTCCGCGTTGCTGGATACGATCGAGCAGGTGCGGGTCGCGCTCAACCCGGACCTCGGCATCGCCGGGGTGCTGCGCACCCTGTATGATGCGCGCAACCGACTCGCCCAGGACGTGAGCGGACAGTTGCGCCAGCACTTCGGCGACCGGGTCTTCGACGCGCTGGTGCCGCGCAACGTGCGCCTGGCCGAGGCGCCCAGCCACGGCCTGCCGGCCATGTTCTACGACAAGAGCTCCAGCGGTGCCGAGGCGCATGCCGACGTGGCCCGCGAACTGGTCAAGCGGGCGCGCAAGCGCGGCAAGCTGGGCAAGCCGGCCGCCCTGCGCCAGGGCCGCGGCGGGGCGGCGGGGCGCGACTGACGAACGGGACACACAGAGGCCTTTCCATGAGCACGAAACGCAAGGGATTGGGGCGCGGTCTGGATGCCCTGCTGGGTACCGCGGAACGGCCCGCCGAGCAGGCCGGCGCGCAACTGCGCGAGCTGGCGGTCGACCTTATCCGTCCCAACCCGTTCCAGCCGCGCACCCGCTTCGACGAGGCCGCCCTGACCGAGCTGGCCGACTCGATCCGTGCCCAGGGGGTGATCCAGCCGGTGGTGGTGCGCCGCCGCTCAGGCGAGTACGAACTGATCGCCGGGGAGCGCCGCTGGCGGGCCGCGCAGAAGGCGGGTCTCGACCACATCCCGGCAGTCGTGCGCGAGATCGACGACAACCAGGCCGCCGCCATGGCCCTGATCGAGAACCTGCAGCGCGAGGATCTCGATGCCATCGAGCAGGCCCAGGCCATGCAGCGGCTGGTCAAGGAATTCGAGCTCACCCACCAGCAGGTGGCCGACGTGCTGGGCGTATCCCGCCCGGCGGTGAGCAATGCATTGCGCCTGCTCGACCTGGCCTCGCCGGTGCAGAAGCTCCTGCGCGAGCGTCGGATCGAGGCCGGCCACGCTCGCAGCCTGGCCGCCTTGCCGAAGAAGGAGCAGGCCGGCATCGCCGAGAAGGTGGTGGCCCGCACGCTGACCGTGCGCCAGGTCGAGTCCATGGTCAGTCGCTACCTCAAGTCAGCGGCGCCTGCCGCCGAGGCCGATGACGACCCGGATACCCGTGCGCTGGAGCGGCGGCTGGGCGAGGCGCTCGGCACGGCCGTCACCATCCAGGCCAATCGCCGCGGCAAGGGGCGCGTGGTGCTCGGTTTCGACAGCCTCGATCAGCTCGACGGCCTGATCGAGCGCCTGGTCGGCCGCAACGAGGGCGGGCGCCCCGAGGTCGATTGACCCGAGGCCAGCGTGGGGGCTGACGCGACGCTGACGATGGCGCAGCGTTGCCCGACGCGCGCCGGCCGAACTCGTTGCTGGCCCGTCGCGCCGATTCCGTAGCCTGCCAAGGCATCCTTGCTTGTCGATCGATGAGCGAATCGCTACACTGACCGCCAATTTTTGGGCCCCGAACATGAACGATCGCGACAAGACGCCCGCCGATGCTGGCCAGAAAGGTCAGGGTGGCTACTGGAGCGCGCGCTTCAAGGGGCTGCTGCAGGTCGGTGCGGGGAACATGTTTGCCTCCAGCATCATCGCCGGGCTGTTGCTCGGCTACCTGCTGGACGCTTGGCTCGATACGGCCCCGATCTTCATGTTGATCCTCGGGGCGCTGGGTTTCGTCGCCGGCATGCGCAACGCGAAGAAGGCGCTGCTGGCCACCGGTCGTGACGAGCCGCAAGACAAGGATTCGGGGCGCCCGTGAGTCGCATGGCGGAGGCAATCACCCGCCGCGGGCGGCGCGTGGTGACGGTCCAGCTGGCCGTGCTCGCGCTGGGTGTCGGACTGGCCCTGCTGCATTCGCCGCACGCGGCGCTGTCGGCTGCCGGCGGCGTCGCGGTGGCGATGCTGCTGGCCTGGATGCTGCGACGCTCCATGGCTCGAGCCACCGAGCTCGCCGTGGAATCGCCGCAGCAGAGCATGAACACGATGTATCTCGGGGCGGCGGTGCGCTTTGTCGCGCTGCTCGCCCTGATGGCGGTCGGACTGGGGCTGCTGAAGCTGGACGCGCGATTCATGGTCGGGGCCTTCGTGGTCGCCATGATCGCCGGCGTCCTCGCCGCCCGCGGACAGGATTCCGGGCGTCCGACCGACCGGACAACAGATTGATTTCAAGCTTGAGGAGTTAGAGACAGTGGCTACGGAGAATGCGGGCGGTGGCCCGGTTGAATATATCCAGCATCACCTGACCAACCTCCACGTTGGCGAAGGCTTCTGGCAGCTGAACATCGACACGATCTTCTTCAGCGTCCTGCTGGGTGCGCTGATCGTGTTCGTGGCCATGCGCATCGGCCGCGGCCTGCGCGCGGAGACCCCCAACGGCCTGCAGAATGCCGCCGAGGGGATTCTCGAGTTCGTCGACGAGCAGATCCGCGACTCGTTCGGCAGCCGCGCGCCGAAGATCATCGCCCCGCTGGCCCTGACCATCCTGCTGTGGGTCTGGCTCATGAACTTCATGGACCTGATCCCGATCGACCTGCTGCCGGCCATCGCTTCCGGTCTGGGCGTCGAATACCTCAAGGTGGTGCCGACCACCGACCTGAACACCACGCTTGCCATGGCGCTGTTCGTGTTCATCCTGACCGTCTACTACAGCATCAAGGTGAAGGGCCTGGGCGGCTACATCAAGATGTTCCTGTTCCATCCCTTCGGCAAGTTCCTCATCCCGATCAACATCGTGATGACCGCGATCGACGAGCTTGCCAAGCCGATCAGCCTCGCGCTGCGTCTGTTCGGCAACATGTTTGCCGGTGAGCTGGTCTTCCTGCTGATCGCCCTGCTGACCCTGGGTGCGACCATCAGTGCCAGCCTGCTCATCTGGTTCCCGCTGCAGGTCGTGCTGGACATGGCGTGGATCGCCTTCCACATCCTGGTCATCACGCTGCAGGCATTCATCTTCATGGTGCTCACCATCGTCTACATCGGTATGGCGCATACCCAAGACGATCACTGATCACCGACCCGAGTTTCCTTTGACCCTTTGTTTTTCTGATTAGGAGAAGAAGCCATGACCCCCGATATGCTCGCTACCATCTATGCCTACACCGCTGTTGGCGTTGGTGTGATCCTCGCTGCCGCCGGCCTCGGCTCGGCCATCGGCTGGGGCCTGATCTGTTCCAAGACCCTCGAGGGCATCGCGCGTCAGCCGGAGATGCGTCCGCAGCTGATGACCAACATGTTCATCTTCGCTGGTCTGATGGAATCCTTCCCGTTCATCATCCTCGCGTTCGCGATGTGGTTCCTGTTCGCCAACCCGTTCGTCGGTGCCCTGACCTCCGCGATTGGCGCCCTCTAAATCGCGTCCTTCGTGACATCGATTCGGCAGACGCGGCGGTTCGATCCGCCGCGTCCTGCTGACCGGAAACCCAATCCGTATTTACGCGAGGGGACATTGTGAGTATTTCGATCACACTGGTTGCTCAGCTGATCGCCTTCGTGCTGATGATCTGGCTGGTCAACAAATATCTGTGGGCGCCGCTCTCCGCACTGATGGAAGCGCGTCGCAAGAAGATTGCTGACGGCCTGTCCGCTTCCGAGCGCGGCAAGCACGAGCTGAAACTGGCCCAGGAGCGCTCGACCGAGCTGCTGCGCGAGGCCAAGGACAAGGCGAACGACATCATCGCCCAGGCGAACTCCCGTTCGAACCAGATCCTGGAAGAGGCGCGCAACAACGCCAAGACCGAGGCCGAGCGCATCGTCGCCCAGGCCAACGCCGAGATCGACCGCGAGGTCAATCGCGCCAAGGAAGAGCTCCGTGCCCAGGTTGCCGATGTGGCGGCCACCGGTGCCGAGCGCATCCTCAAGCGCGAGGTGACGGACAAGGACCACGAATCCGCGATCTCAGATCTGATCGCTCGGATCTAAGACAAGCGGAGGCCCTATGTCTGAGAACACCACAGTCGCCATCTCGTACGCGAAGGCAGTGCACGACCTCTGTGCCGATGCGGCACAGGCCAAGCACTGGTCCGAGGCGCTTGCCGGGCTGTCTGCCGTTGCGCAGAACGCCGACATGGTGGCGTTTCTGGGCGACGAGGCACGCTCCCGTGCCGACCGGCTCGCCGGCTTCATCAAGGTGGTCGAGGACGCCGTCGACGAGAAGGCGCTCAACCTCGTGCGCCTGCTCGGCGAACGCGACCGCCTCGATCTGCTGCCGGAAGTGGCCGCGGCCTTCGAGAAGCTGCGTGCCGAAGCGGAGCGCCGCATCGTGGCCTCCGTCGTCTCGGCCAAGCCTCTGACCGACGAGCAGTCGAACCAAATCAAAACAGCGCTCGGCAAGCGACTCGATCGCACCGTAGAGCTCGAAACTACCGTCGACGAGGACCTCATCGGCGGCGCGATCATCCGCGCCGGTGACCTGGTCATCGACGGATCGATGCGCGGAGAGCTCGAGCATCTTGCCGTACAAATGAGTCGCTAAGGAGATCTTCCATGATCAACCCGTCTGAAATCAGCAGTCTGATTAAAGAGCGCATCGAAAACTTCGATGCCGGCGCGGAAGCGCAAACCGTCGGCACCATCGTCCCGGTGGGCGACGGCATCATCAAAGTTCACGGCCTGAGCGAAGCCATGCTGGGCGAAATGCTCGAGCTGCCGGGCGGCGCGTTTGCCGTGGCCATGAACCTGGAGCGCGACTCGGTCGGCGCCGTGGTTCTGGGCAATTACGAGCACCTCAAGGAAGGCGACCAGGTCAAGTGCACCCAGCGCATCCTGGAAGTGCCGATCGGCAAGGAGCTGCTGGGCCGCGTCGTGAACACCCTCGGTCAGCCGATCGACGGTCGCGGCGAGCTCAACGCCGAGACCACCGCGCCGATCGAGAAGATCGCGCCGGGCGTCATCGAGCGTCAGAGCGTCGACCAGCCGATCCTCACCGGTATCAAGGCCATCGACTCGATGGTGCCGATCGGCCGTGGCCAGCGTGAGCTGATCATCGGCGACCGCCAGACCGGTAAGACCGCGGTCGCGATCGACACGATCATCAACCAGAAGGGCAAGGGCGTTTACTGCGTCTACGTCGCGATGGGCCAGAAGGCCTCCACCGTGGCCAACGTGGTACGCGAGCTCGAGAAGCACGGCGCGATGGAATACACCATCGTCGTTTCCGCTTCCGCCGCCGACCCGGCCGCCATGCAGTACCTGGCCGCCTACGCCGGCTGCACCATGGGCGAGTACTTCCGCGACCGCGGCATGGATTCGCTGATCGTGTACGACGACCTGACCAAGCAGGCCTGGGCCTACCGCCAGATCTCCTTGCTGCTGCGTCGTCCGCCGGGCCGCGAAGCCTACCCGGGTGACATCTTCTACCTGCACTCGCGTCTGCTGGAGCGTGCCTCCCGCGTCAACGAGGACTACGTCGAGAAGTTCACCAACGGCGAAGTCAAGGGCAAGACCGGTTCGCTGACCGCGCTGCCGATCATCGAGACCCAGGGCGGCGACGTCTCCGCGTTCGTTCCGACCAACGTGATCTCGATCACCGACGGTCAGATCTTCCTCGAGACCGACCTGTTCAACTCCGGCATCCGCCCGGCGATCAACCCGGGCATCTCCGTATCCCGTGTCGGTGGCTCGGCGCAGACCAAGGCGGTCAAGAAGCTGGCCGGCGGTATCCGTACCGATCTGGCCCAGTACCGTGAGCTGGCGGCGTTCTCGCAGTTCGCCTCGGATCTCGACGAAGTGACCCGCAAGCAGCTCGAGCGCGGCAAGCGCGTCACCGAGCTGATGAAGCAGCCGCAGTTCAAGCCGCTGTCGGTCACCGAGATGTCCCTGTCGCTCACCGCCGCCAACGAGGGCTTCCTCGATGACGTGCCGGTCGAGAAGGTCAACGACTTCGAGGCCGCTCTGCACGCCTTTGCCGCCGACAACGCCGGCGAGCTGGCGAAGAAGATCGGTGACGAGGGCAACTACAGCGATGAGATCGCCGCCGAGCTGAAAAAGGTCGTCGAGGACTTCAAGGCCAAAGGCGTCTATTAACCGGGGGGCGAAATCATGGCCGTAGGCAAAGAGATTCGCACCAAGATCAAGAGCGTCCAGAACACGCGCAAGATCACCAAGGCGATGGAAATGGTGGCCGCATCCAAGATGCGGCGCGCCCAGGAAGCGATGGAGGCGACCCGTCCCTACGCCGAGAAGTTTCTCGAGGTAGTGGGTCACATCACCAACGCGCATCCTGAGTACCGCCATCCGCTGATGGTCGAGCGTGAAGTCAAACGCGTTCTGATGATCGTGGTGACCACGGATCGGGGCCTGTGCGGCGGGCTGAACGTCAACCTGCTCAAGCGCACGGCCGACAAGATTCGGGAATACGAGAAGAATGGTGTCGAGGTCGACGTCATCCCGGTCGGCAGCAAGGGCCGCGCTTTCTTCCGCCGGTACGGGGGCAACATCCTGACCTCCGTCACCGGTCTGGGGGACAAGCCGAACTACGCGGCGATGCGCAAGGCGATCAACGCGGCACTGGCCGCGTTCGAGAACGGCGACATCGACCGGATCGATCTGGCCCACAACGAGTTCGTGAACTCGATGAGCCAGAACCCGGTCGTTGAGCAGATCGCGCCCTTGCGGTACCAGGAGGACGAGAGCCTCAAGCATCACTGGGACTACATCTACGAGCCGGACTCGGAGATTGTCCTGGATGCGGTGCTCAAGCGGTACCTGTCGGGCCAGATCGTGTCCGCGGCCGTCGAGAACGTGGCATGCGAGATGGCGGCACGCCGGATCGCGATGAAGAACGCGTCCGACAACGCCAGCGACATGATCACGGACCTCAAGCTGCAGTACAACAAGGCGCGTCAGGCGGCGATCACTCAGGAGATCTCCGAGATCGTGTCCGGCGCGGCCGCCGTGTGACGACGGCACCAACCCATTTTTCGAATTGAAAGAGGAACACACATGAGTTCTGGAAAAATTGTCGAGATCATCGGGGCGGTGATCGACGTCGAATTTCCGCATGACCAGGTGCCTTCCGTCTACGACGCGCTGCGCGTTGACGAGAACGGTCTGGTGATCGAGGTTCAACAGCAGATCGGTGACGGCATCGTTCGTGGCATCGCCATGGGCACCTCCGACGGTCTCAAGCGCGGCCTGTCCGTGACTTCCACCGGCAAGCCGATCTCGGTACCGGTCGGCAAGGGCACCCTGGGTCGCATCATGGACGTCCTGGGCGAGCCGATCGACGAGGCCGGCGCAGTCGAGAGCGACGAGAAGTGGTCGATCCACCGCAAGGCGCCGACCTTCGACGAGCAGGCCTCGGGCACCGAGCTGCTGGAGACCGGCGTGAAGGTCATCGACCTGCTCTGCCCGTTCGCCAAGGGCGGCAAGGTCGGCCTGTTCGGCGGTGCCGGCGTGGGCAAGACCGTCAACATGATGGAGCTGATCCGCAACATCGCCGTCGAGCACAGCGGCTACTCGGTTTTTGCCGGCGTGGGCGAGCGTACCCGTGAGGGCAACGACTTCTACCACGAGATGAAGGACTCCAACGTCCTCGACAAGGTCGCCCTGGTCTACGGCCAGATGAACGAGCCGCCGGGCAACCGTCTGCGCGTCGCGTTGACCGGTCTGACCATGGCCGAGTTCTTCCGTGACGAGGGTCGTGACGTCCTGATGTTCATCGACAACATCTACCGTTACACCCTGGCGGGTACCGAGGTTTCCGCACTGCTGGGCCGCATGCCGGCCGCGGTGGGCTACCAGCCGACGCTGGCCGAGGAAATGGGCGTTCTCCAGGAGCGCATCACCTCGACCAAGACGGGCTCGATCACCTCCGTCCAGGCGGTCTACGTACCGGCGGACGACCTGACCGACCCGGCCCCGGCCACCACCTTCGCCCACCTCGACGCGACCGTCGTACTGGCACGTGACATCGCCGCCATGGGTATCTACCCGGCGATCGATCCGCTGGACTCCACCAGCCGCCAGCTCGACCCGCAGGTCGTCGGTGAAGAGCACTACAACACCGCCCGCGGCGTGCAGACCACCCTGCAGCGGTACAAGGAGCTCAAGGACATCATCGCCATCCTCGGCATGGACGAGCTGTCCGACGACGACAAGGCGGTCGTATCCCGTGCTCGTAAGATCCAGCGCTTCCTGTCGCAGCCGTTCTTCGTTGCCGAAGTGTTCACGGGCGCCCCGGGCCGCTACGTTCCGCTCAAGGAAACGATCCGCGCGTTCAAGGGCATCGTGGCCGGCGAATACGACCACCTGCCGGAGCAGGCGTTCTACATGGTTGGCACCATCGACGAAGCCGTCGAGAAGGCCAACAAGATGGCTGAGAAGGCCTGATAACGGAGGTCGACAATGGCTATGACTACCCGAGTCGACATCGTCAGCATGGAAAAGCCGATCTTCACCGGGAAGGCGACCTTCGTCACCATCCCGACCGAAGCCGGCGAAATGGGCGTCACCGCCCGCCACACGCAGACGTTGTCGGTACTGCGTCCGGGCGAAGTCCGGGTGCATCAGGACGACGGCTCGATCGTGCGCTATTTCGTCGGTTTCGGGGTGGTCGAAGTCCAGCCCCACGTGGTCAGCATCATTGCTGACTGGGCGCTGACGGAAGAGGACGCGAAGAACCTGGATCCGAACGAACTCGAAGCCCGCATGGGTGAAGAGGAGGATTACGTTCAGGAGTACGAGCAGCGCGGGCAGCTCGACTTCACCTCGGCCGAGATGATCATGGTCGAGGCGGAAGAACGCCTCAAGTGGATCAAGTCCATGCGTTCCGCGGGCGGTCGCCACTAAGGCGACGCGTCGGCAGACGTGTTGAAAAGGGGCCTTCGGGCTCCTTTTTTGTTTCCGCCGTTTCGATCGGCACGAAACCAGAGGTACGTACGCAATGAAGGATTCCGCAACCGGCCGACTGCACGTGGTGGTGCTTGCCGCGGGCAAGGGCACGCGCATGCGCTCGAGCAAGCCCAAGGTGCTGCACGAGATCGCCGGTCGATCGATGCTGAGCCACTGCCTGGACACCGCCGCAGCGCTCAATCCGGCCACGATCCGGGTGGTGATCGGCCACCAGGGCGAGGCGGTGCGCGAGTCGCAGTCCGGTCGCGAGGTCGAGTGGGTCTGGCAGCGCGAGCAGAACGGGACCGGTCACGCGGTCCAACTGGGCATCGAGGGCCTGGCGGCCGGGCCCGACGACCGGGTACTGGTGCTGTACGCCGACGTGCCCCTGCTGGGCGCCGACCTCCTGGGGCAGCTGACCGGCTCCAATGCGGCGGTGGGCTTGCTGACGGTGCGGATGGACGACCCGACCGGCTATGGCCGCATCATCCGCGACGAGCGCGGCCGGGTGCAGCGCATCGTCGAGCAGAAGGATGCCAGCGCGGCCGAACGCGAGGTGCGCGAGGTCAACACCGGGATCCTCATGGCGCGTTACGGGGACCTGGTTGCCTGGCTTGACCGTCTCGAGTCCGGCAACGCCCAGGGCGAGCTCTACCTGACCGACATCGTCGAGATGGCCGCGAGCGAGGACAAGGCAGTCGAGGCCTTGGTCGCCGAGGATGTCTGGGCGGTGACCGGGGTGAACGACCGGCTCGCCCTTGCCCGCCTGGAGCGGGTCTACCAGGCGCGCCAGGCCGAGGTGCTGGCCCTGGCCGGCACGACGATCATGGACCCGGCCCGCCTGGACATCCGCGGCCGGCTGCATTGCGGCATGGACGTCTCGATCGACGTCGATTGCGTGTTCGAGGGCGAGGTGCGCCTTGGCGACAACGTGCGCATCGGCCCGCACTGCGTGCTGCGCGACTGCGAGATCGGTCCGAATTCGATCGTGGAGGCCTTCAGCCACCTCGACGGGGTGGTGACCGCGGGCGACAACGCGATCGGTCCCTACGCCCGTCTGCGACCCGGCGCGGCGCTGGACTCGGCCGCCAAGATCGGCAACTTCGTCGAGGTGAAGGCCGCCCGGATCGGCGAGCGCTCCAAGGTCAATCACCTGTCGTACGTGGGCGATGCCCGCGTCGGCGACGACTGCAACCTCGGCGCCGGCACGATCACCTGCAACTACGATGGCGCGAACAAGCACCACACGGAGATCGGTGACGGGGTCTTCGTCGGTTCGGCCGTGCAGTTGGTCGCGCCGGTGACCGTCGGCCGCGGCGCGACCGTCGGGGCAGGCTCGACCATCACGCGCGACGTCGCCGAGGGGGAGTTGGCCATCGCGCGCAGCCGACAGAAGGGCATCGCCGGCTGGCGACGCCCGCAGAAAAAGCGCGACTGAACGAGGCTTTCGACCGGGGGCTTATCCCTCCGGCAGGAAACGCCCGAGTACGTCGTTGAGAAAGCGCAGGCCGCGCTCGGTTGGCCGGATGGTCTGGATGTCCCACTCGATCAACCCGTCGTCCTCCAGCCCACGCAGGGTCTCGGAGACCACGGCGATGGGCATGCCGGTGCGCTCCTGGAACAGGCTCACCAGAAAGCCCTCGGTCAGGCGCAGGGCGTTGAGCATGAACTCGAACGGGATTTCCTTGCGGCCGATGTCGTGGGCGTCGACGTTCTCCGGTTGACCCGCCAGCTCCAGGTACCGGTTGGGGTGGCGGCTGCGCATGCGTCGCTCGATACGGTTCTCCGCCGGGATCGTCAGCTTGCCGTGGGCGCCGGCACCGATGCCGAGATAGTCGCCGAACTGCCAATAGTTCATGTTGTGCTGGCAGACGTGATCGGGCTGGGCAAAGGCCGAGATCTCGTAGTGACCGTAGCCGGCGCCGATCAGTCGCTCACGGCCGGCCTCGCCGATCGCCTCGAGGGTGACATCGGCCGGCAAGGCCGGCGGGCTGAAGGCGAAGGCCGTGTTGGGTTCGATGGTCAGCTGGTACCAGGACAGGTGCGGTGGCTCGAGCGAGATCGCGGTGTCGATGTCCGCCAGGCCATCGCCTTCCGTCTGCCCGGGCAGGCCGTGCATCAGGTCGATGTTGAAGCTGTCGAGACCGGCATCGTGCGCCGCCTCGATGGTACGCCAGGCTGCGCGCCGGTCGTGGATGCGGCCCAGTCGCTCAAGCGAGTCGTCGTTGAAGCTCTGCACGCCGATCGAGACCCGGTTGAAGCCGATGGCACGGTACTCGGCCAGCCTTGATGCCATGTCGGTGCCCGGGTTGACCTCGAGGGTCACCTCGCGCGTAAAGCGCAGGTCGAGCAGGGCGCGCAGGCCGGACATCAACCGGTCCAGTGCCTCCGGCGAGAACAGGCTGGGCGTGCCCCCGCCGAGGAAGATGGTCTCGATCGGCCGGCCCCAGATCAGCGGCAACTCGGGTTCGAGGTCGCGCAGCAGCGCGTCGATGTACTCGGCCTCGGGTAGCTCGCGACCCTTGAGCCCGTGCGAGTTGAAGTCGCAGTAAGGGCACTTCTCCACGCACCACGGCAGGTGGACGTAGAGCGAGAGCGGCGGGTTGTCGGTGAATTGCAGCAGGCTCATCGGTGGCTCACGCGGAATGGATGTCGATCGAGGCGAGTTGCTCGATCAGTTGCTTCAAGGCGCGGGCGCGGTGGCTGACGCGGTGCTTCTCGTCCGGATCCATCTCGCCGACGCTCATGCCGTGCTCCGGGGAGAAGAACAGCGGGTCGTAGCCGAATCCGCGCGTACCGCGAGGGGCATCGAGCACCTCGCCTTCCCAGGTGCCCTCGACGACGATCGGCGCCTCGTCCCCGGCGTTCTGGACGAAGGCCAGGGCGCAGACGAAGCGCGCGCTGCGCGGGGCATCCGGGCGACGCGCCAGTTCGTCGACCAGCTTGGCGTTGTTCTCGGCATCGCTGGCGTCCTCGCCGGCAAAGCGCGAGGAGAAGATCCCCGGCCGGCCGTCGAGGGCATCGACCACCAGCCCGGAATCGTCGCCGATCGCCGGGTGGCCGGTGATCGCCGCGGTGTGTCGCGCCTTGATCAGGGCATTGCCGCGGAAGCTGTCGGCATCCTCGGTCGGGGAGGAGACGTTCCAGCCGCGCTGCGAGACGAAGCGCAGCCGCGTCAGCGTGGGGTGGCTTTCAGCCAGCACCCGGCGCATTTCCTCGAACTCGGCCATCTTGCCGTCGTTGTTGGTGGCGATCACGATGTCGGTCATTCGGGCGTCCCGGTCGGTTGATGCAGGCAGCGAGGATACCTGCAACCGGGCACTCCTGCAGTGCCCCGGGTCGCCTCGGGCAAGGCGGTGGTTGCCAAAGCGGGCCGGATCGGCTATATTGCCGCGCTTTGTGTGGAACCGAGCGGATTAGCGAAAGGGGCGTCCATGAAAATTCTGTCTTCTCTCAAGTCAGCCAAGAAGCGACACAAGGACTGCCAGGTCGTTCGTCGTCGCGGCAAGGTTTACGTCATCAACAAGACCAACCCGCGCTTCAAGGCCCGTCAGCGCTAAGGCGACCGACGGACTGATGCGTGACACAAGGCCCCGCCTCGGCGGGGCCTTGTCGTGTCCGGGGCTTGAAAATTCCCGAGCTCGACCTACATCGAACGCATGAACAAGGCATTGGCCAGTCATTGAACATCGAGAGGAGGTGTTGAACATGGCTATCGTGCGTTACAAGCCGGAAGGTCAGACCCGCAACCACCCCTGGGGTATGCTGGATCAGCTCTATCGCGAGATGAACTCGCTGTTCGAGCCGAGCCTCAGCGAGGGGGGCGACGAGGGCAAGCTCGAGATCGCGGACTGGGCGCCGGCGGTCGACATCAAGGAAAACGAAAACGCCTACGAGTTGCACGTCGACCTGCCGGGCGTCGACCCGAAGAGCGTCGAGGTCACGGCCGACAACGGCGTGCTCGAGATCAAGGGCGAGCGCAACTCGGAGCTGAAGAAGTCCCAGGATGGCTACTCGCGCATCGAGCGTCACTACGGGCGTTTCTATCGCCGCTTCACCCTGCCCGAGCAGGTGGATGCCGACGGCATCAAGGCGAGCTCCGAGCACGGGGTGCTCACCGTGACGATCCCCAAGGCGGAAAGCTCCAAGCCGCGGCGCATCGAGGTGAGCTGATCCGCTCCGGCCGCCGGCCGCGGATGCACGCGAAAAGCCCGGCGGCCCCGGGCTTTTCCTCTTTGGGCTTTTCTTTAATTTCCGGCGTGCCGAAAGCCCGACCCAACCCCGACGGCCCGGGGCGGGTTTTCGAGACGCCGGCCAGACGGCAAACCGAACATCACTCGGAGGAGTGCAGGCGTGAAATATCACGACTACTACGCAACCCTGGGCGTGGCGCGTAATGCCTCGCAGGACGAGATCAAGCGGGCCTACCGCAAGCTCGCGCAGAAATACCACCCGGACCGCAACAAGAGCGCCGAGGCCGAGGACAAGTTCAAGGAGATCAACGAGGCCTACGAGGTGCTCGGCGATCAGCAGAAACGGGCGCGCTACGACGCCCTCGGTTCGGGCTATCACCACGGCGACGAGTTCGGTGCCGGCCCCGGCGGCCCCGGTGGATTCGGGGGCGGCTTCGGCGGTGACGACTTCGGCGCCGGCGGCTTTTCCGATTTCTTCTCCCAGTTCTTCGGCGGCGGCTTCGGTGGCCCGGGTGGTCCGGGTGGCGGCCAGGGCCGCAGCGTACGCGGCCAGGATGTCGAGGCCGAGGCGCCGGTGCCGCTGGAGCTGCTGGTCACCGGCGGGGCACACACCATCCGGGTCTCCGATGGTCGTGGCGGCGCCCGCTCGCTGAAGGTCAACGTGCCGGCCGGCTCCGCGCCGGGGCGGCGTATCCGGCTGTCCGGCCAGGGCCAGCCGAGCCCGATGGGCGGGCCGGCGGGTGATCTCTACCTGGTGCTGACCCTGCGCGAGGAGGATCGCGACCGGGTCGATGGCAACCACATCATCCAGGAACTGCCGATCACGCCCTGGGAGGCGGCGCTGGGCGCCAAGGTGCCGGTCACCCTGCCCGACGGCAAGCGCATCAACATGAGCGTGCCCGCCGGGTCGCAATCCGGTCGCAAGCTGCGCATCCCCAAGCGCGGCTTTGCCGGTGGCGATCTCTTCCTCGAGCTGATGATCCACACCCCGCCGGCCAAGACCGACGAGGCGCGCGAGTTCTACGAGGAAATGCGCGCCTCGATGCCCTACGATCCGCGATAAGGGCACGTGGGCGGCGCCTGAGCGTCTAAGCTCCGGGTAGGGGCGCCGCCGCGGTGCCTCGTCCGTGTCACGCGCCAGCAACCGGGAGGGGTCGCCGATGACCGCGCATGCCTTGAGCCAGCTCCACCAATCGCAGGGCCAGAGCCTCTGGCTGGACAACCTGTCGCGGGCCCTGTTGACCGACGAGGGCCTGCCGCGGCTGATCCGCGATTACGGCATCCGCGGCGTGACCTCAAATCCGTCGATCTTCAAGAAGGCGATCGTCGGCAGCGACCTCTACAGCGAGGACATCGCCGCCGGCAAGCGCCGGTATTCGGACGTCGAGTCGGTCTACGAGCACCTGGTGGTCACCGATATCCAGCGCGCCTGCGACCTGCTGCGCCCGGTCTGGGACCAGTCGCACGGCGAGGACGGCTGGGTCTCCTGGGAGGAATCGCCCGGCATCGCCCACGACGCCGAGGCCTCGGTGCGCGCCGCCCACCGCCTGCGCGAACTGGTCGGTCGGCCCAACGTCCTGATCAAGGTGCCGGGCACGGTCGAGGGCATCGAGGCCTTCGAGCGCCTGATCGGCGACGGGGTGAGCGTCAACGTCACCCTCTTGTTCTCCCTCGATCAGGTCCGGCGGGTGTTCGCCGCCTATCGACGCGGCATCGAGCAGCTGGAGAAGAACGGCGGCAAGGTCGCGGAGGTGCGCGCGGTGGCCAGCCTGTTCATGAGCCGGGTCGACACCCTGGTCGACAAGCAGCTCGAGGCCATCGGCGGCGAGCGCGCCGAGGCGCTCAAGGGGCGTGCGGCGCTGGCCCTGGCCGGCATGGCCTACGCGCATTTCCGCGAGGTGTTCGAGGACGAGTCGTTCGACCGCTTCGAGCAGGGAGGCGCCTGGCCGCAGTACCTGCTCTGGGCGAGCACCGGCACCAAGAACCCGGCCTACTCGGACCTGCTCTACGTCGAGAACCTGATCGCGCCGCGCACCATCAACACGCTGCCGGACGCGACCCTCGAGGCGTTCGCCGACCATGGCCGGATCGCCTCCCTGTTGAAGCCGCGCCTCGACGAGGATCGCGAGGTCTGGGCCGAGCTGGCCGATCTGGGCATCGACATGGACGGCGCGGTGCGCGACCAGCTGCTCGACGAGGGGCTCGAGCAGTTCCAGACGGCCTTCGACGAGTTGCTCGCCGCCATCGACCAGGCCTGATCGATTCCTGGTGAATCAGGTCGAGACGCGCCTCACTCGGCGGCGCGGTTCATCCACCACATCCGCAGGCGCACGCCCCAGGGGCTGGTCAGGCCGGTGGTCGAATGGGCCACCCGGCCGGTCTGATCGAAGAACAGGAAGGTGGGCGTGACGTTCACGCCCAGGCTCGAGGCGATCTGTCCGTCGGGGTCGTTGATCACCGGCAGCTTTTCGAGATCGTTTTCCCGCATGTGGGCGCGCACCGTGGCCGCATCGCCCGACTGCATCGCCACGGTGATCACGCGGTGGTCGTCGACCAGATCGACCAGCCAAGGCATCTCCAGGTCGCAGTAACCGCACCAGGTAGCCCAGAAGACCACCACGGTGGGCTCGTCCGCCGGCCCGCCCAGGGTGAGTTGCTCGCCCTCGATGGTTTCCACGGCCATGCCGGGGATCTCGCCATCGGGCAGGTCCGGGCCCATCCAGGCCTGCACGGCCAGCAGCGCGGCGACGAACACCAGGCCCTCCAGCGTCCAGCGTGCCCAGCGCGGCAGGCGGCGCTTGGGTTTCGGCGGCGGGGTGTCACCGGGATCACTGTCCGGCTTGTTGGCCTTGTTGCCTGGGTCGTCTGACATACGTTGTCTCGAAGGTATCCGATTAAAGATTGTGGATGATGGCACTGGCGCGCCGCTTCATGACGCGCTCGGATAGTGGTATCGGCTGCCTGCCGGTCTTCCCTGATAAACTGCGCCCATGAACGCCCCGTCATCCAACGAGCCATCCCGACAGCGCATCCTCGTCGGCGTCTCCGGCGGCATCGCGGCCTACAAGGCCGTGGCGCTGGTGCGTCGCCTGGTCGAGGCCGGTGCGGAGGTGCGCGTGGTGATGACCGAGGCGGCCACCCGGTTTGTCACGCCGCTCACCTTTCAGGCGGTCAGCGGTCATCCGGTGCGCACCACGCTGCTGGATGCCGAGGCCGAGTCGGGCATGGATCATATCGCGTTGGCCCGCTGGGCCGATGCCGTGGTGATCGCCCCGGCCAGCGCCGACCTGATGGCGCGGCTGGCCGCCGGCATGGCCGACGATCTGCTGACCACCCTTTGTCTCGCCACGGAGGCGCCGGTTCAGCTGGCCCCGGCCATGAACCGGCAGATGTGGGCCCATCCGGCGACCCGGGCCAACCGCGACACCCTGCTCGCGCGCGGCGTGACCCTGCTGGGGCCGGCGGCCG
>NZ_SWAW01000018.1:0-43700 GCF_005096345.1 Guyparkeria sp. SB14A
GACCGAGTGGCCGGCGCGCGAGTTTGCGGCGTGGGGGCGGCCACCGGGCGCGCGTTGGCCGAGGCCAGTCGACCCGCCACCTTCCTGCCCGATTCCTCCGAGGACAGCGAGGGGCTGCTCGACTGCCTGCGCGAGGCGCCCATGAACGGCCGGCGCGTGTGGATCGTCCGCGGCGAGACCGGCCGGGAACTGCTTGCCGACACCCTGGCGGCACGCGGTGCCGAGTCGCGTTTCGTCGCCGTCTACCGGCGTGAATGCCCCGAGCCGCCGGCAGCGGCGCCGGCCGGGCCGGCCAGCCTCTGGATCATCACCGCCCCGCAAGCACTCGACTGCCTCGCGCGGCTCGCCGCCGGCACGCATGGCAGCGAGTCGGGGCTGCTAGACTCCTCCTTGCTGGTCATCAACGAACGTGCGCGCGAGCGGGCGCGGGCGCTGGGCTTCCGCGGCCCGGTCGCCCTGGCCGGCGGCCCCGGGGTCGATACCCTGGCCCGAGCGACCTGGCGGCTGATTGCCGACCGGGCCGATCGGCAGACGGCCACGCCGCCGAGACATTGAGCGGGCGCCGTGCGCATGACCGCCTCCATCCGATCGCATCCAGACTGGGGATGAGCATGGACAAGAAAGACAACGACAAGCAGGCCGAGGAAACCCGGGCCAAGGAAAGCCAGGCCAAGGAAAGCCAGGCCAAGGAAACCGGGGCCGGGACGTCTGCCCGCGCGGGCAAGACATCGGCCTCGTCCAACGCCTCGACATCGTCTGCCACGGCGGGCAACAAGGACAAGGGCCAGAACCCGGGGGACAAGAGCCAGTCCGGCAAGGGCGACGCCCAGAAGGCTGCCGCCCAGAAGCCGACCGCAAAGGGTGGGGCCAAGCCGGGCGAGAAGCCCGCCGCCTCGGGCAAATCGGAACCCCCCTCGACGACTGGCGGTGACAAGACCGCCGGGGACAAGCCGAAGGACGTCTCGCCGACCCAGACAAGCGAGTCGGACGCCTCCGCTGGCGAAACCGCCAAGGGCAAGGGCGCGAACGGGGGCGGCAAGCAATCGGGCGGAGCCAAGGTGACCGCCTCCGCTGGCCGGCCCCGCCGGTCGGCCACGCCGTGGCTGGTGATCGGCCTGCTGGTGTTGTTCGCGCTGGCCGCCGTCGGCGGATGGCAGCTGTGGCAGCTTCAGCAGACCGTCCAGTCGCAGGCGAGCGAGCAGGCAGCGCAGGGCCAGGCGTTGGGCGAGGAGCTCGAACAACAGGTCGCGCGCCTGGACGACGAGCTGGGTTCGACCCGCTCGGCAGTCTCGGCGCTGGAGGATCGCGGCGATGCGATCCGCGAGGAGGTCGAGTCCGGCCTGCAGGCGCAGCAGGATGAGCTCGCCGAGCGACAGGACCACCTCGATGAGCGGATCGCGCGCATCGACGATCGCCTGTCGCGTGGCGAGATCGCCTGGAAGACCGCCGAGATCGGTTTCCTGCTCACCCGCGCCCAGGAGCGGCTGACGATTGGCCGTGACCCGGACGGGGCGATGCTTGCCCTGAGGCTGGCCGACCAGCGTGTCGCGGCGCTGTCGCGCCCGCACTGGTTGCCGTTGCGTTCGGCGATCAGCGATGCCATCACCGAGATCGAGGCGACCGGCGAAGGCGACCGCGTGGGGCAGGCCCTGGCGCTGCGCCGCCTGACCGACCGGGTCGAGGACTGGCCGCTCGCCGACGAAGCCGACACTGGTGACAGCGAGCCGGCCGAGGCCGCTGCCGAAACCCCCGAGCCAGGCGAGTCGTTGCCGGAAGACGCGGCCTGGTACGAGAAGGCCTGGGCGGCCACCCGCGGCTGGGTCGCCGGCCAGGTCAGCGTGACCCGCTCGGACACCCCGACCCAGCTGCGCGAGCGCGTCGCCACCGATCGCGAGATGCGCCTGTGGCTGACCGCCGTGCGCGAATCCCTGCTCTCGCGCGACCAGGACGCGCTTTCCACCACGCTCGAGGAGGCGCGCGGCTGGCTCGAGTCGCACTACGCGACCGACGCGGACGGACCGGCCAAGGCCCTCGAGGCACTCAAGCAAACCCGGGAGCGGTTCGCCAGCCGCGACTTCCCGTCGATCGACGCCGTGCTCGACGCCTGGGAGCGGGCCAACGCCCGCGAGAAGGCTCGCGCCGACTCGGTCGACGTGACCGCTGAGACCGGCAAGGAGGACCCGTCATGAAGCGCCTGATCGTCTGGATCGTCCTGCTGGCCGCCGCGGTCGCCGCGGCCGTGTATTTCCTGCCGGGTGCCGGCGTGGCCATGCTCGAGTTCGCCGGCTGGCGGGTCGAGACCACCGCCATCGGCCTGGTGCTGATGGTGCTGGTCGCGCTGATCGTGCTGCAGTTGCTCTGGCGGCTGATTGCCGGGGTCTTGCACCTGCCGGCGCGCCTGAGCCGCCGGTCGGCCGAACAGCGCCGTCGCGCGGCGGACGAGAAGCTCCTGCGCGCCTGGGCCGAGCGTCAGCGTCGTCAGACCGAACTGGCGCAGCGTTACGCGCTGGCCGGGGTGGAGGACGGCAGCCTGCCGCCCATGCACTTCCAGGTGGCGATCGACGCCCTGCTCGACGGGCTTGACCCGTCACGCCAGGGCGCCGCCCCGCGCGGTCGTGCCGAGACCCGCGAGGAGATCGGCGACCTGTTCGAGACCGTCGGGCGCCGATTTCCCAAGTTCGCCGAGTTCCTGCGGCTGCACATCGTCCAGCGCCTGATCGCGCTGCGAGAGGTCGAGTGGGCGCGGGCCATGGTCGAGCCGCTGGTCGAGACCCATCCGCGCGACGAGGCCATCCTGCTGATCCGGGCGCAGTTGCTCGAGATGGCCGGCGAGTACGAGGACCTCGCGCGACTGCTGCCCACCCTGCGCCGCATCAAGGACAAGCGCCTGACCGCCGACGAGCTGCTGCGCATCGAGCGTGTGGTGCTGCTCGGCCGGATCGAGGCCGCCTCGCGATCGCGTGACCTCGATGCCCTCTCGCGGCTGTGGTCGGAGGCCGGGCGCAACGTGGTCGACAGCCCGTCGGTCACGATCGCCTACGCCGAGGCGCTGGCCCGAGGCGGGGCCGAAGACGCCGCCGCCCGCGTGCTGGAGAAGCGGCTCGGGCGCACACTCGAGGCACAGACGCTGCATGCCTGGGCCGAGCTGCGTCACGACAAGCCGGTCGAGGCGCGCAAACGCCTGCTCAAGCTGGTGCCGGACGACTGGAGTGAACCGGCCAATGCCCCGGACGTGGGCCGCGCCCGCGAGCGGGCCGCGTTCGCCTACGCGATGGCGCGCCTGGCCCTGGCCGAATCCGATCCCACCGCCGCCCAGCTGTGGGTGAGCCGGCTGGGTCCGCTCGACCAGGAGCTGCGCTATCTCGCCGTCGCGGCGCGGGTGCACGCCCGTCTGCGCGACAGCAACGAGGCCGCGCTGCTCTACGAGCGCGCCCTGGCTCGCGCGGGCCTGGAAACGAGTCCGGCCCCGCAACCCGTGAAACCGTCCGCGACCGACGATGGCCGCTGATCGGGCGGCCAAGGCGGCCAAGGCGTCCAAGGGGGCGCTGGCCGACCTGCGGCGCTTTCTCGACCAGCTCGAGCGCCAGGGTGAACTGGTCCGGGTGACCGAGCCGGTCGACCCCGACCAGGAGATGACCGTGCTGGCCGACCGCGTTCTGCGCGCCGGCGGCCCGGCGCTGCTGATCGAGAACCCGGTCGGCTTCGACACGCCCGTGCTGCTCAACCTGTTCGGCACGCCCGAGCGCGTGGCCCAGGGCATGGGTGGTCAGACGCTCGAGGACCTGCGCGAGATCGGTCGGCTGCTGGCCTTCCTCAAGGAGCCGGATCCGCCGGCCGGTCTCAAGGAGGCCTGGCGGAGCCTGCCGATCTTCAAGAAGGTGCTCGACATGGCGCCGCGCCGGGTGAAGAAGGCGCCGGTCCAGGAGGTGGTGATCGAGGGCGACGAGGTCGATCTGGCCCAGTGGCCGATCCAGACCTGCTGGCCGGAGGATGCCGCGCCGCTGATCACCTGGGGGCTGACCACCACGCGCGGCCGGCCGCGCAAGGGCGGCGGGCTCGAGTCCAACCCCGAGGATGCCGCGGCCGCCGGCCGCGAGCGCCTGAACATGGGTATCTATCGCCAGCAGGTGATCGGCCGCAACCGGGTGATCATGCGCTGGCTGGCGCATCGCGGCGGGGCGCTGGATTTTGCCCATTGGCAGGAGACCCATCCCGGCGAGCCTTTCCCGATCGCCGTGACCCTGGGCGCCGACCCGGCCACCATCCTCGGCGCGGTCACCCCGGTGCCGGACACCCTCTCCGAGTACGCCTTTGCCGGGCTGCTGCGCGGCGAGCGCACCCGGCTGGTCGAGTGCCTGTCGCACGACCTGCTGGTGCCGGCGAATGCCGAGATGGTGCTCGAGGGCTTCATCTATCCCAACGACACGGCCGTCGAGGGCCCGTACGGGGATCACACCGGCTACTACAACGAGACCGAGACCTTCCCGGTGATGACCATCGAGCGCATCACCCATCGCAAGAACCCGATCTACCACAGCACCCACACCGGCCGCCCGCCGGACGAGCCCGCCATCCTCGGGGTGGCCCTGAACGAGGTGTTCGTGCCGCTGATCCAGAAGCCGTTCCCGGAGATCGTCGACTTCTACCTGCCGCCGGAGGGCTGCTCCTACCGCATGGCCGTGGTGTCGATGAAAAAGCAGTACCCGGGGCACGCCAAGCGCGTGATGATGGGCGTGTGGAGCTTCCTGCGCCAGTTCATGTACACCAAGTTCGTCATCGTGGTGGACGACGACGTCGACCCGCGTTCCTGGGAGGACGTGATCTGGGCGATGACCACGCGCATGGACCCGGTGCGCGACACGCACCTGGTCGAGAACACCCCGATCGACTACCTCGACTTCGCCTCGCCCGTCTCCGGGCTCGGCGGCAAGATGGGGCTGGATGCGACCACGAAATGGCCGGGCGAGACCGACCGCGAATGGGGCCGGCCGATCCGCGCCGACCGGCAGGCCGAGCAGGCGATGGCCTCGGTCTTCGAGTCGGTGATGGCGCGGGCCGAGGCCGCGCAGAAGGACTGAATTCCCGCTTCAGCCCGGGCCCGCGCGGTCAGTCGACCGGGTCGGCCGAGAGCACGCAGCGATTGCGGCCCTGCTCCTTGGCCTGGTAGAGCGCGTCGTCGGCGCGCGAGAAGACCGTCTCCATCTCCTCGTTGGGCTCGAACTCGGCCAGTCCGCAGGATGCGGTCACGCCGATCTCGCGGCCGCGGTAGCGCAGCTTGGTGCGCGTCAGTTTCTCGCGGATGCGCTCGACCACCTTGAGGGCGTCGTCGCCGGCGGCGGTCGGCAGCAGCATCACGAATTCCTCGCCGCCGAAGCGCGCGATCATGTCGACGTCGCGGATCAGCTTCATGAAGGTCTGGGCGACGATGATGAGGGTCTTGTCGCCGGCCTGGTGGCCGAGCTGGTCGTTGATCTCCTTGAAGCGGTCGAGATCCCAGATCGCCAGGGTCAGCGGCGTCTCGTCGCGGCGCATGCGGGCCATTTCCAGGCGCACGCGATGGTCGAAGGCCAGCCGGTTGGGCAGCCCGGTGAGGTTGTCGCGGAACAGCTTCGCCTCGCTCTGCTTGAGCTGCTCCTCGAGCATGCGCGTCTGGTCCTCAAGGCGCGCCAGTCGTTGCCGCAGTTTCTCGTTGTCCGCCTCGACGTCTTCCTGGCGGCGCTCCTCGCCCTGCTGGAAGGCCTGTACCTGCTGGCGAATGCGATTGATGCGTTCGCGTACCACGAGCTTGAGGCCGTCGAGGTCGTCGGCCGATTCCACCTGGGCGTCGATGTCGTCGACCTGCTGGCGCAGCGAGTCGTCGAGCTTGAGTCGCGCGTCGCGCTGCACGGCGAGATCGTCGCTCTGGGCCTGGCTGAACTGGTCGATGTCGGCCAGGGCCTCGGTGACCTGCTCGAGAAAGCGGGTGAGTTCGCCCTTTTCCTTCTCGATCGCCTGGCGCATGTCGTTGATCAGCGTGGCCGCGCGGTCGATCAGGATGCTGGGCAGGGTGCGGTCGCTGGGGTCGTCGATCGCGGCGATCAGGCGGGCGCGACGGCCCTCGAGCGAGTCGACGAAGGCGATCCGGTCGAGCAGCAGGGGCAGCACCTCGCGCACGTGCGCGGCCGAGCCGTTGTGCGTGCCGTGGCTGGCCGGGGCGGGTTCCGGCTGATCATCCACGTCGGGCTGGCTGGCCTCGAGCTCGCGGATCCGTCGCGCCAGGTCCTCGAGTTCGCCCTTGAGCCGGCCGACCTCGAAGGCGTGCTCGTCCTGCTTGCGCGCCTTGTCGCGTATCCGGGCGGCGGCGTCGGCGAGTTCCGGGTAGGCCTTGTCGACGGCGAACAGCACCCGCGAGAGGGTCAGCTTGAGCAGGCCACCCAGTTCCTGGTCGTGGTCCTCGAGTCGGCCGAGTTCGCCCAGCAATTGTTCGTAGCGCTCGCGGTAGTCGTCCTGTTCCGTCGACGCGGTCGGTGCCTCGGCCATCGTTGCGTTCTCTCCCTGGGATCAAGTGCCTAGACTAGTTCGGTTTATGCGGCGATGGTAGCGCGATGCTCATGGCCACCGGGATGTGGTCGGAACCGCCGATCGGGCGCGCCTCGGTGCCGCGGATGTCGAGCGACTGGCTCACCGCGATGTGGTCGATGGCCCGCTGCGGCTGCCAGCGCGGGTAGGTCAGCGGCGGGCGCGTCGGCAGCTTCAGGCCGTTCTCGATGCACCACTGCTGCATGCCCGGATCGTCCGGCTCGCAGTTGAAATCCGCCATCACCACCACGTAGCCCGGCACGTCGGCCAGCTCGCCCAACTGGTCGAACTGCATCTGGCGGGCCCGACGGCTCAGGGCCAGATGGGTGTCGATCACGCGCAGCGGGTGGCCGTCCCAGCGGAAGTCCGCCACCAGCGCCCCGCGACCCGGCATGCGCCCGGGCAGCGGACACTGGGTGATGTCCCGTGGCTGGATGCGGCTGATCAGGCCGAGCGCGTGCTTGCCGAACTGGCCCAGGTCGCGGTTGACGCGCACCGCCCAGTGGGAGAGCTCGGCCAGTTCGGCCAGGTGCTCGGCCTGGTTGAGGAAGCGGCTGCGGATCGAGCCGGCATCCGCCTCCTGCAGGCCGATGATGTCGAAGTGCGACAGGGTCGGGGCGATGGCGGCCAGGCTGCGGGCGCGGTCGGCGCTGGGCAGCAGGTGCTTCCAGCCGCCGGTGAGGTAGTCGCGGTAGCGGTGGGTGGCGATGCCGACCTGGATGTTGTGCGAGAGCAATCGCAGCGGCTGGTGGCCCCGCACGGCGGTGAAGTCGTCGGGCCCGCCGGTGGCCGGGCTGCAGCTCAGGCAGCGTCGGCTGGCCGCCCGGCGGATCATCCGCCCACCAGGGTCTCGCCGAGCCGCCGGGTGAGCTGCTCGTTCTCGCGGTAGTCGACCGGCACGTCGATCACGCAGACCGATTCGCTGGCCATCGCCTCCTTGAGGATCGGCAGCAGGCCGTCGCCGGATTCGACCCGGTAGCCCTTCGCACCGAAGCTCTCGGCGAGCTGGACGAAGTCCGGGTTACCGAAATGCACGCCGGTGGAGCGGCCGAAGCCGCGACGCTGCTTCATGTCGATCAGCCCGTAGCCGCCGTCGTTCCAGATCAGCACGATGATCGGCGTCTTGCAGCGCACGGCCGTTTCGAGCTCCTGCACGTTCATCAGAAAGCCGGCGTCGCCGGTCGCGGCGACGATGTGGCGTTCCGGGTAGAGCAGCTTGGCGGCGATCGCGCCGGGCAGGGCGATGCCCATGCTGGCAAAGCCGTTGGAGATGATGCAGCTGTTGGGCCGCTCGGAGCGGTACATGCGTGCCAGCCACATCTTGTGGGCGCCGACGTCGGAGATGACGATGTCGCGGCTGGACAGCGCCGTGCGCAGGTCCCAGATCAGCTTCTGCGGCTTGATCGGCAGGCAGTCGTCGTCCGCGTGCCGGTTCATGTCCTCGATCAGCGCCTCGCGCAGGTCGCGGAAGGCCGGTCCCTCGTGCGGGGTGGTCAGCTCGCCCAGGCGCTGCATAGCGGTGTTGATGTCGCCGACGATGCTGGTCGCCACCGGGTAGTGGGCGTCGACCTCGGCCGGCTCGGCGTCGACGTGGATGATCTGCCGGTCGCGGGTGGGGTGCCACAGCTGTGGGTGGTACTCGACCAGGTCGTAGCCGATGCAGACGATCACGTCGGCCTGGTCGAAGCCGACGTTGACGTAGTCCTTCGACTGCAGGCCCACCGAGCCCAGCGCCATCGGGTGACGGAACGGGATCACGCCCTTGGCCATGAAGGTGTTGGCCACGGGGATGTTGAGCCGTTCGGCCAGCGCCGCCAGGGCCTCGCTCGCCCCGGCCCGCACCACGCCGTGGCCGGCGAGGATGATGGGATGGCGGGCGGCGCTCAGCGCCTCGGCGGCCTGCTCGAGGCTGGACTCGCGCGGTTGGCTCGCCCCGTTCGAGGTCACCGGCAGGGGCGAGGCGAATCCCGATTCGACCGGCATGGCGGCGACGTCCTCGGGCAATTCGATGAAGCTCGCCCCGCCCTTGCCGGCCTCGGCGAACTTGGCCGCCCGGCGCACGGTTTCCGGGATGGCCGAGGGCGTGATGATCCGTGAGGCGTAGCGGGTGATCGGCTCGAACATCCGCACGAGGTCCAGCACCTGGTGCGATTCCTTGTGCAACCGGTCGATGCCCGCCTGCCCGGCGATGGCGATCAGCGGGGCGTGGTCCATGTTGGCATCCGCCACGCCGGTGACCAGGTTGGTCGCCCCGGGGCCGAGGGTGGAAAAGCACACGCCCGGCTTGCCGGTCAGTCGGCCGACGATGTCGGCCATGAACGCCGCGCCCTGCTCGTGACGAGTGACGATCAGCTCGATCGAGGACTCGTTGAGCGCGTCGACGAAATCGAGGTTCTCCTCGCCCGGGATACCGAAGACGTACTGGACGCCCTCGTTCTCCAGGCAGCGCAGCAGCAGCTGGGCACCGGTGCTCACGGGGTGATCCTCGCGGCGATCAAGGGGGCGATCAGCGGCGCTCGTCACGAATCTGCTCGACCAGCGAATCGACCACCTCGAGCATTTCCACGTTGCCGCCGGCAAGGCGGCCGGTGACCAGGAAACGGCCATCGACCAGCAGGGCGGGCACGCCGCGCACCTCGGCCGCCTGAGCGATCTGGCCGGTCTGGCGGATGGCGTTCTGCGTGCCGAAGCCATTGAAGGCCTCGAGGAAGGCCTCGCGGTCGACGCCTTGCTCGGCGTAGAAGTCGGCGATCGAGTCGGCGTCGGTCAGCCGGGTGCCTTCCTCGTGGATGGCGTGGAAGACCTTGGCGTGCGTTTTCTCGACCGCGTCGAGCTGGTCGGCGGCGTAGAAGGCGCGGGTCAGCGGGAGCCAGTGCTGGCCCAGGGCGAGGGCGCGACGCTCGAAGACCACGTCCTCGTCGAGTTCCTCGAGCCACGGCTCGAGTTCCCCCTCGAGGTAGTAGCAGTGCGGGCAGCCGTACCAGAAGAACTCCTGGACCAGCACCTTGCCTTCCGGCGAGCTGACGTCGGTCTGCACCTCGCGGTAGCCGTTGCCCTCGGCGGCCATGGCCGGCGTGGTCAGGATCAGGGCGGCGGTGGCAAGCAGCGCGGTGGTCAGTGTCTTGAGGCGTGTGACGAGCATGGAGCGTCTCCGTGTGTCGGTCGTGTCGGTGTTGGGTAGCGGGTGGGCAGCGGACCGGCCCGGACCCCGGAACGAAGTATGGGGCAGTCCCGCTGCGTTTGCAGCCGGCTGCCCCATCGGTTGGTCGTGGCCTGTACCGGTCAGAGTTCGCCGTAGGAGTGCAGGCCCGAGAGGAACATGTTCACGCCAAGGAAGGCGAAGCTGGTGATGAACAGGCCACCGATGCTCCACCAGGCCATGACCGGACCGCGCCAGCCCTTGGTCAGGCGCATGTGCAGCCAGGCGGCGTAGTTCAGCCACACGATCAGGGCCCAAGTCTCCTTCGGGTCCCAGCTCCAGTAGCCGCCCCAGGCCTCGGCCGCCCACATGGCGCCGAGGATGGTGGCGATGGTGAAGAAGGCGAAGCCCAGCGCGATTGCCTTGTACTGGATGTCGTCCATCACCGACAGCTTGGGCAGGCGGTCGTTGGGGCCGTCGCCGCCCATCTTGTGCTTGATCAGGTAGGCGATGCAGACCATGGCGGCGATGGCGAAGGTGCCGTAGCCGACGAAGTTGGCCGGTACGTGGATCTTCATCCACCAGCTGTTGAGCGCCGGAACCAGCGGCTCAATCACGTGGGCCTCACGGTCGAACTGGTACCAGAGCAGGAAGGCCAGCGCGATGCCGATGATCAGCATCACGAAGCCGCCCAGGCTGCGGTTGTTGTAGCGCTTCTCGTAGTAGAGGTAGAGCAGCGCGGTGAACACGGCGAAGACGATGAACACCTCGTAGAGGTTGCTCACCGGGATGTGGCCGTAGTCGAGGTTGATCAGGTAGCCCTCGCGCCAGCGGGAGAAGAAGGCGACGAAGCCCATCACCGAGCCGGACCAGACCAGCGCCGAGCCGACCTTCAGGCCGTACGTCGAGCGTGCCAGCGTGGCGATGAAGTAGGTCGGGATCGCGAGGAAGTAGAGCGCGACCATCCACATCGTGGCCGAGGTGCTGGAGAGGAAGTACTTGAACAGGAAGGTCGATTCCTGGAACTCGGCCAGCGCGGCGCGCCCGATGGCCCCGTCGGCGCCGAGGATGTTGTACTGCCAGACGGCGTAGGTGGAGATGATCGCCACGATCCCCACCAGCCAGCGCGTCGCCGGCCAGACCCAGCCAAGGAAGCCCAGGCCCAGGGCGGTACCGAACAGGGTGCCGGTGGTGTAGAAGTCCAGCGACTCGCTGTACTGCACGTAGCCGATACCGGCGATCACCAGCATCGCCACCGTCCACAGCACGTCGACCAGGCCGACGCGTCGCGGTGACGGCAGGTTGGAGGTGGGTTGATAGCCGTTGACCATCTGTTCGTTCGGGACAGACATCGTCGTTTTCTCCTGCGCGGATTGTCCGGCGCCTCTAGCCCTTGTCGGGCGTCGTGGACGCGTCATTCTGGTCATTTGACCCGGTCTGACGCATGAGTTCATCGCTGAACTGGGCGAAGGCCTGGTCGAAGTCGATGTTCTTGCGGGCATCCGTGCCGGCGACCACCACCCGGTGGTGCGTCGGTTGGCCATCATCGTTCACGCCGGCGGGTTTGATCAACACCCACAGCCGACGGTAGTGGATGTAGAACAGCATGAAGATGCCGACCGTCAGCATCAGCGAGCCCAGGTACACCCAGAACATGCCCGGCGCGCGGGTTACCTCGAGGCCGGTCGACTGGATGTGATTGAAGCCGGTGGGCGCGACGAAGATCGGCGAGCCGTAGTTGGGGATGACCGTGACCACGTCGAGCGCCTTCTCGAAGAAGTCGGCGTCCTGGTCGGTGAATTCCTCGATGCCCTGCGCTTGCAGCGTTTCCATGAAGGCGCGCATCAGCACCGACTGGACCACGCGGAACGAGGACTCGCGGGCCTGCTCGGCCATCTCCGGCGGCATGTCGCGTTCGGCGAGCTGCCGGTCGACCTGCTCGCCCAGGGCGGAGAAGCCCTGCTCGACGAAGGTCCCGACCATGTCGGCGATCGAGCGGGCCGCGGCGCTCTGGGCCGCGCCGCCCTGGCCGCCCTGCGGGGTCTGCGCGACCAGGTCGGCGGCGATGCGGGTGACCTCGTCGCGGTCCTTCAGGGTGGCGTAGAAGCCCATGAAGGTTTCGAGCGAGCCGTTGCGGTCGGCGGGGATGAACAGGAACTGCTGCTGGGCCCCGACCTCCGGGGTCACGCCGCTCAAGAAGTACTTGGTGCCGTCGAATTCGACCGGCTGGAAGTAGTTCTCGTACTCGATCGCCTGGCCGGCGGCATCACGCAGTCGGAAGGTGACCGACGGGCCGAAGTTGGTGTTTTCGCGGTTGCCGTCCGGGCCCTCGGTGGGGTTTACGTTGAACAGCGAGAAATCGCGGAACTCGAGGGTGTACTTCTCGCCGTTGAAGTCGAAGGTCCGCTCCTGGTTGATCTTGCCCTCGAGCGCCTGCTTGGTGCCGGCGTCGCCGAACAGCTGCCAGGCGTTGAACTCGAGCTCCGTGCCGCCATCGCCGAAGCTCGACTGGAAGATGTTGTAGCCCTTGTACTTGAGCGGGTGGTTGACCCGGATGGTCTCCTCGATCACCTCGCCCGTTTCCTTGTCGGTCAGGGTGAGATCCGAGTTGAAGGACTTGGGCATCCCGGTGTCGTAGTGCTCGATGTGGAAATCGTTCACCTCGATCTTGAACGGCAGGTTCTGCACCACGTAGCCGTCCTTCAGCCCGATGAAGGCCACGTCGCCCCACTTGCCCTCGGGGATATTGACCGACCCGCGGAAGCCGGCCAGCGCGCCCGGCGGCAGGTGGGATTCCTCGGGCACCTGGCTGACCGGCAGGTCGCGGGTCTCCACCTCGACCACGCCCAGCATGTTGAGCGTCTTGAGGTACATCTTGCTGTCGATCAGGCCGCCGACCAGGATCACGACCATCCCGAGGTGGGTGAGCACGTAGCCGATGCGGTTCATGCCGCCCTTGCGCGCGGCCACCAGGGTCTCGCCCTCGCGTTCCTTGACCCGTGCCTTGTAGCCCAGCTGGCTGAACAGGCCCTGGGTGCGCTCGACGATGGTCGCCGCCGGCAGGCCGCTCTCGTACTGGCGGGAATGGGCGAAGGCCCGAAGCGACTTGTCCTGGGCGTTGAGGCGGAAGCTCCGGATGTCGCGCATGAAGCCCGGGGTGTTGCGGATCAGGCAGGCGCTGGTCGAGGCGAGCAGGAACAGCAGGATGGCGACGAACCAGCCCACCGAGTAGACGTCGTAGAGCCCCAGGGTGTTGAACACCTCGAACCAGAACGGGCCGAACTCGATCAGGTAGTCGTTGAACGGCTGGTTCTGCTGCAGCACCGTGCCGATCACCGAGGCGATCGCCAGGATCGACAGCAGCGCGATCGCCAGGTTCATCGACGTGAGCCAGGTGTACAGGCGCGAGCTCAGGCTGCGGCGGCGTTTGCGGGCGGTTTGGGCCTGGGAGGTCATCGGCTAGCCTTCGCGGGATTCGGGTAGGTTCGTGGCGACGGTCGGCATCGAGATGCGTTCGCCAGCATGTTCAGACGCCGGCATGCCGCCCGGGTTCCCCGGCAGGCGGGGCTCGGGCCGGCGTGCCGGCTGACTCGGCTCAGTCGAGGCTGGCGATGTGCGCGGCCAGCACGTCGATTTCGTCGTCCGTGAGCTCGGCGGCCAGTGGCGTCATCAGGGCGGCCTGGCCGGCGGTGCGCTTGCCGTCACGGTAGTCCTTGAGCGACTGGGCGACGTAGCTGGCGGACAGGCCGCGCAGGGCCGGGAAGCCCGCCGGCTGGTTGCCGTGGCCTTCGCTGTGGTGACAGGCGGCGCAGGCGGCGACGTTCTCGCGGCCCTGGTGGTACAGGTCCGCGCCCAGCGCGGAGCCCTCGGCGGCGGGGCTGGCCACCTTGCGCTCCTGGGCGGCGTAGTAGGCGGCGATGTCCTGGATCTGCTGGTCGCTCAGGCCCGCGGCCTGGCCGTTCATGATGGCGTTCTCGCGCTTGCCGTCACGATAGGCGGTCAGTTGCGAGGCGATGTACTTGGCCGGCTGGCCGGCGAGCGACGGGAAGGCCGGGTTGTTGCTGTTGCCCTTGTCGCCGTGACAGGCAGCGCAGGACTGGGCGGCCTCGCGGCCGGCCTTGATCGAGCCGCCCTCGCTGGCCTGGGCGGCGCCGGCGAGGAAGGTAAGCCCCAGAAGCAAGCCGGCGGTGAAACGGCCGCGACGCGGCATCGGGTGAACTGCTGTCATCATCGCTAACAATCTCGTTGTGGTTCGCGTTCGGCCGGCCCTGGCCTTGATCAAAGGGGTTTCGAAGCGCCCCGAGTATAGGAATTCAGCCGAGCAATTCACTGCGGTATTCCCGGATTGGCTCGAAGCCCCATCAAAACGACCCGTAATCAAACCGCATAAGTCACTCGCTTGCAACCTTGCGGCGTGGCAGGATGCCTGGGGAAGGTCTGCACGGCTACCAACGCCTCTGCGGGTCGCCAGACGTCCAGCTGCTAGGCGCAGTGCGCCGCCCAATGGCCGTCGTCATTGGCAAGCGCTGCAACGCCGCAGATGGGCGTCTGGCGTCCCGCCCTGCGGGGCTTGTTGGTGTGCCCGCCCTCGGTGTTGCCGATTCTCGCCGGGCAACGAGCCCGCCTTTGAATCGGAGCCTTCCGGCGCCTTGATGGCGAACACGCCGGCAAGCCAGAGGGATTGGTAGCCGTGCAGGCCTTCCCCAATGGGAAAACACGGGCTTGGGTCCGTGGCGCCCTCCCCCTTCCGCTTCACTCTCCTTACTGCAACGCCGGGTTGATCCGCATGACCAACGACGCCACTCGACACCAACGCCGCCTGTTCGATGCCGCCACCTTCATCAAGAGCGCCCCGCGCCTGGCCGACATCGGCGAGGACATCGGCGCCGAGGTCGCCTTCGCCGGACGCTCGAATGCCGGCAAGTCCACCGCGCTCAATGCGCTGGTCGGCCAGAAGGCGCTGGCGCGCACCTCGCGCACGCCGGGACGCACCCAGATGATCAACCTGTTCGGCCTGGGCGGCGAGACGGAGGGCGCGCGCCGCCGGCTGGTCGATCTGCCCGGTTACGGCTTTGCCAAGGTGCCCGAGCGGGTGCGCCGTGCCTGGGGCGAGGCGATGGCGCAGTACTTCGCCGAGCGCCAGTCGCTGGTGGGCGTGGTGGTGATCATGGACATCCGCCATCCGCTCAAGGCGCTCGACCAGCAGATGATCGACTACGCGGTCGCGCGCGGCCTGCCGGTGCTGGCCCTGCTGACCAAGGCCGACAAGCTCAGCTTCGGCCAGGCCAAGCAGACCGTCGCGCGGCTGGCCCGCGAGCACCCCCTGCCCGATGGCGAGTGGATGGCCTTCTCCGGCACCAAGGGCACGCACGTGCGCGAGGTGCGCGACGTGATCAGCGCCTGGCTCGACCGGGCGCCGGACTGACGCAGGCGGACTCAGCGCGTCTCGAGCGCCAGGTCGGCGACCAGCGGCAGGTGGTCGGAGATGCGCGGCACGATCGGATCGCGGATCGCCTTGAGTGACCGGGCGTGCAGCGGCCCGCGAATCCATATCTGATCGAGCGGCAGCAGCGGCCGTCCCGCGGGGAAGGTGCGTCGTGCCGGCAGCCGGGTCAGCTCACGATGCAGCACCCGCAGGCTGCGCGCCCGCGGTAGCCACTCGTTGAAATCACCGGCCACCAGCAACGGCTCGCTGCCGGGCAGTTGGACCAGCGCGTCGGCCAGGCGCCGGCCCTGTTCGCGCCGCTCTACCAGGCTCAGGCCGAGGTGCACCGCCCAGCAATGCAGTTCGCCTTCCGGCAGGTCGATACGCGCCCGCAGCGCCTGGCGGGGTTCGCGGTTGACGTGCGAGAGCTCCAGCGGGTCGTCGGGGTGGATCGGCCAGCGCGAGGCGATCAGGTTGCCGAACCCGGTCACTTCGCCGGGGCGGTGCAGGCAGCCGCGCTCGTGGGTCGGGGCGAACAGCCAGTGCGGCAGGATGGGCGCAAGCGCCCGCAGCAGCCGGTCGTCGGCCGGGTCGGCGGCGAGGTTGGCCTCCTGCAACGCCACCACGTCCGGGTCGAGCAGGCGCAGCACCCGCGCGGTGCGTTCCGGGGTGTAGCGGCCGCGATGGTCGATGCAGCTGTGGATGTTCCACGTGACGAATCGCAGCCGACGTCCACCGTGCGTCATGATCCCCCCGAGGCCTGCTCCCGCAGGGCCAGCCAGCGAGACAGCCCCCAGCCGATGCCGATGAACGCCGCGGTGATCAGTGCCAGCAGGCCGATGGTCGTCGCCGAGGGCTCGAGCAGGGTGCGCAGGAGCTGGTCGGAGAAGATCGTCAGCGCGATCGTGCCCGGCGCGAGGCCGGCGAGGCTGCCGATGAGGAAGTCGCGGAAGCGGATGTGGGTGGCGCCGGCGACCAGGTTGACCACGGCGAAGGGGGCGAGCGGGACCAGTCGCAGCGAGAACACGGTCAGGATGCCGCGTCGGGCGAGTCGTCGCGAGAGCCGGTCGAGGCGCCTGCCTGCCAGCCGGCGCAGGGCCTCGGCGCCGAGAAACTGACCACCGAGAAACCCGGTCAGCGCGGCCGTCACCAGGGCGCCGTAGGCCAGCCCGAACCCGGCCCAGGCGCCGAAGAGCAACCCGGCGACCACCACCACCGGCGTGGCCGGCACCCCCAGCAGGAGCCCGACCACCGCCAGGCCCAGGAAGGCCCAGGCGCCGCCGGCCGCGTCGCGCAGTGCGGTCAGCCGGTCGAGCAGTTCCCCCGGGGCCAGCGCCTCGCCCAGCGGCGTGAACTTGAGCAGGCCGGCGATCACCACGAACAGCGCGATCAACAGGGCAAAGCCCGCGGCCTTGCGCCGCACGGGGCGGCGCGCCTTCTTCTCGATGAACATGTCGATCAGTTCCTCCGGCGGGCGGGCGCGTTCGGGGTCGATCACCGCCGCGTCGGGCACCTGGCGGTCGATGGCCGGGTCGAGCGTGATGGTCAGCGGCTCGAGCCAGCGCTCGGTCCCGGGGTGGTTGAGGGCATCGATGGCCGCGCTCACCGAGCCGTGTTCGCCCTCGGCCGCGGCGACCGCCGCCGGTGTGCAGCCCAGGTGCTCGGCGAGCAGGTCGCGACGCATGGCGGCGATGGCCGCGCGGCTTGCCTCGTCGTCGCCGAGCACGGAGAGATTCAATTCGCTGTCGAAGCCCATCGAGCGATTCGAGGTGTTGGCCGAGCCGAGGTTGATCTCGCGGTCGTCGCCGATCACGAGCTTGGAGTGCAGGCTGACCATGTCCGGCTCCAGCCCGGCCACCGCCGGGTAATAGAGCCGCAGCCGGCCGTGCCGGTCGGCCTCGCGCAGGCGCTCGACCAGGCGGGCGCGCAGCACGTCCATGGTCAGCCGTTCGAGCCAGCCGTCCTTTTCCCTCGGGAGCAGCAGGATGACCTCCGGGCCGTGCGCGTCCTCGAGTCGTTCGATCAGCGCCTCGCCGATGCGGTGGCTGGTGAAGTACTGGTTCTCGATATAGAGGCAGTGGCGGGCCTCGCCGATCAGTCGGCACAGCCGGGTCTCAATCTCGCGCACCTCCGACTGGTCGCGCCAGGCCGGCAAGGTGCGCGCGATGCCCACCCGGGCGTCGTCGAGAGCGACGGCGACGTGCTCGGCCGGCCACGGGGCGGGCGGGTCGACGGGCCCGGGTGGATCCAGCCGTTCGCCGGTGGCCCGGTGCCAGCGCTCGCGTGCGAGATCGCCCAGGTCGCGGCAGATCGGCCCGGTGACCGCGAAGGCCAGGTCATGGAAGGGGGGGAACGGCTTGCCGTCCGGGTCGCGCCGCAGCGGCTCGTCGGCGGCGTGGGCGCGACGGTCCCAGCGCCACTTGGACGGGTCGAAGCCGCCCACCAGGGCGGCCCGGTCGTCGATCACCAGCATCTTCTGGTGGTGCGAGGCCCCCATGGGGTGTTCGCCGTCGTACTGCACCTTCAGGCGCGGGTGGCGGGCCATCGGGCGCGAGAACAGCGGCAGCCACTCGCGCTCGAAGGCGTAGATCATGGCGAAGTCCCAGGGCAGCAGGTGGATGGTCAGCCCCGGGTTCTGCTCGAGTGCGCGGTGCAGCACGGCGGTCAGGTGGCAGGGCGCCCGGCCGGCCTCGCAGGGGCGATGCATCTCGACCCGGCTGTCGACGTCCCAGCAGAGGATCACCGCCTGCTGGCGGGCCGCTCCCAGCATCTCGGCGAACGCCGGGAACCAGTGCTCGCCGTCGACGACCAGCCCGAGCCGGTCGGCACGATTGAGGCGCCAGAAACCCTCGGGGGTGGTCTCGTCGTTGCCGGTGGTCATCGTCATGCGGGCGTTCGTGCCTCCGTTGTGGGTGGCCAGGGGGGCGTCGTGCGTCGATCGTAGTGCACCTGGCCGGGCTCGCGTGGCGGGCGCCGCGATCGTCAGGCGCTCAGCAGGGCCCACCAGGTCAGCGCCGAGATCGCGAGCCAGATTGCCGGGGGTGTCAGCAACAGGCCGCGCAGCAGCACTCCGCGACGCCGTGGCAGCCGGGCCATCAACAGCAGGCCGATGGTGGTAATGGCCGTGGGATCGGGTGCGATGGCGACAAGTTCCGTGCCTGCCGGCGCCCGTCCGGCCACGAGCCAGGCGAACGGGTGGAGCAGCAGGCCCCAGAGTGCCAGCCCCAGCCCCAGCCAGTGGCGGGTTCGGGGTGGTGCCGGTGGCTCGAGCGCGAGGCCCGGGCCGGGCCAGGCCAGGAGCAGCAGGGCGGCCGCCTGGATGACGAACAGGCCGGCGAACCAGGGCGCGGCCAGGTTGATCTCCGCGTACAGCCCGAAAAACCGCCAGGCCACCCAGCCCCAGGCGGCGGCCAGCAGCGCGGCGGCCACCCGGTGGGCGGCCTCGTGGCGCGAGGCGGCCAGCGAAAGCATCGCCAGGACAAGTCCCGCCAGCAGCCAGTGGCCCGGCCAGATCGCCTCGTTGAGTCGTTCGAACAGCCGCGCGTAGCTGCCCGGCGAGAACATCAGCAGGTCGGTCGGGCGGTAACTGAGCCAGGTGTCCATCGGTGCGTTACCGCGCCCGCAGGTGCTCGGCCATGCGGCGGCGCAATCGTTCGTCGGGCAGCGGGCCGCGCAGGGCGGTCATGTTCTCGCGCATGTGCTCTACCCGGCTGGTGGCGGGGATCGCGCAGGTCACTGCGGGGTGGGCGATCAGGAACTTGAGCAGGAAGTCGGCCCAGTTCGTCAGCCCGGCCTCGAGCGCCCAATCGGGAAACGGGTGGCGCTTGACCCGATCGATCAGCCGGCCGCCCTGGAAGGGGCGGTTGGCGATGAAGGCAATACCCCGCTCCCCGGCCAATGGCAGCAGGCGCTCTTCGGCCTCGCGGTTGGCCAGGCTGTAGCTGGCCTGGACGAAGTCGATCGGCCACTCGCGCATGATCCGCTCGATCTCGGCGTGCCGACGGCCATGCGAGGTGGTGATGCCGACGAAGCGCAGGCGGCCTTGCTCGCGCATGTCGAGCAGGTGCTCCAGGTGCGGCTCCCAGGCGACCAGGTTGTGCACCTGCATCAGGTCCATGCGCGCGAGTCCCCAGCGGCGCTCCGATTGCGCGACCTGCTCGGCGGTGGCGTCCCCGTCCGGCGTCCAGACCTTGGAGGCGGCGAACACGGGCGGATTGCCGCCGATCTCGGCCAGTGCGTGGCCGACCACCGCCTCGGACGAGCCGTACATGGGCGAGGAGTCGACCAGCTCGCCGCCGGCGTCGAGAAAGGCGCGCAGCACCTCGGTGCGCTGCGTCCGGGCCTCGGGGTCCGAGCCGACGTTGAAGGTGATCCAGGTGCCCATGCCGATCGCGGGCAGATCCTGACCATCCGGCAGCGGACGGGTGATGCACTCTCCATCGAGTGGCTCGGCGCCGAGGGAGGCGGGCGCCCAGCCGGAGCCCAGCGCGGCCCCGAGGGTGCCGCCCAGGCCGGCGGCGGCCAGTTGCAGCGCGCGGCGTCGCGACAGGTCGGTCTCCGCCATGGCCGTGCCTCCGTGGAAGGGAAAGACTGGGTTGACCATAGTCGTCGCGACCCGGAGAGGCCAGCCATTTTGGTTCGATTTCGACGATCTCCGCGCGGCGCGTTGTCGGGCAAAAGCTGGGCGTGGTTCGGTTATTGAAAACAGAATATTCAAACATTTGATAACGCTGATTTTTATTCTGATTTCAGTCGCCGCTTTGACGACGTTATGCTGGCGTGCCAATAATGACCACACGGGGTTTGTGGTCTTGTGGTCGCGAGCCAGGACGCGGCCCAGGGACGACTTGATAACAGCCGAGCGGGTTGGCGGCTTTCTGGACCAGGGAAGGGAAAGGGCCGATGGAAAACGCGACGGAATCACCGCGGGGCAAGCCGGCCGGTCCGATCGGGCGCGTGTTCGGCTGGTTGCGCTCGCTGCGCGCGCTGATGCTGATCGTCGCGCTGGTCGTTTCGGTGCTGGTGACCGCGGCGGTCTACCTGGTCACCGAATCGGTCTTCACCCAGGCGGTGCAGCGCGCCTCGGTGCAGAACGCCCGCGTGTTGGCCGACGGCACCTTCAACGCCATGTACCAGATCATGCGCCAGGGCTGGACGCGTGATCAGCTCAACGAGTTCCTCGATTCTCTCAACCAGCGCGCCGACCCCGGCGCGGTGATCAACGTCTATCGCGGCTCGCGGGTCAACGAGCTGTTCGGTCGCCTCGAGCAGCCCGCCCCCGACCCCACCGCCATGGCCGCCTTCGAGACGCGCCGGACCCACGTCGAGGCCGGCGACCAGATGGTGCGCTACGACCGCCCGTTGGTCGCCAACGCCGAGTGCCTGCAGTGCCACGTCAATGCCGATGCCGGCCACGTGCTCGGCGTGCTCTCGATTCGCCAGCCGATCGGTCCGATGATCGAGCAGGCGCACGACGAGCTGGTCGACCGGCTGATGCTGATCGTGCCGGCGCCGCTGCTGGCCGCCCTGCTGATCGCGGGGCTGCTGAGCTGGCGGCTGGGGCGCTCGGTCAAGCGGCTCAATCGCTCGGTCGAGCAGGTCAACCGGGTCGAGGACCTGGCCGCCCTGCGCTTTGCCGGTGCCTCGACCGGGTTCACCGAGTTCGACGAGGTGCTCTCGCGGGTCGACGCGCTGACCGACAAGGTCCGCCACGTGGCGATCGACCGCAACCTGCTCGAGTTCGAGATCGGCCTGCTCGAGCACTTCGTGATCACCTCCGACGTGGTGCGCGACTGGCGCCGCTACGTGCGCGACCTGCTCGAGGAGATCAACCGGCAGTTCAGCGTCCACGGCGTGTTCACCGCCTTTTCGATCGCCGATCGGCCCATCGGCGTGGACGTGTTCTGGCACGGCCCGGTCGACGAGGTAGTCGCCGCGCGGCTCGACCAGGAGATCAGCCGACAGGTGGGCGAGGGCCTGGGAGATGGCCTGGGGGGTCAGACCCACGAGGTCACCCCGCGCCAGCACCCCGGCAAGGACGGGGTGCCGGTGACCGATGCCGGTCGCCTCGACCTGCACACCAAGATCCTGTCGATGGACCTGCCGCCAATGCGGGGCATGGTCGGGCTGATCGTGCCGATGGGCGAGGCGCGCGTGCCGGTGAAGAAGCTGGTGATCGAGTCGATCCTCTCCACCCTGATCAACGTGGTCGGTTCGGTGCGCGCGATCGAACGCCACACCGAGGACCTCGAGTACTTCGCCACCCGCGACCCGCTCACCCGTCTGTACAACCAGCGCATGTTCTGGTCGCTGCTCGACTACGAGATCGGCCGCGCCCGGCGCCACGAGTACCGTTTCGGCCTGATGGTGATCGACCTCGACGACTTCAAGCGGGTCAATGATCGCTACGGTCACGGCTTCGGCGACGACTACCTGCGCCGCGTCGCCGACCTGCTCGCCGACGGCCTGCGCGACGGTGACATCGTTGCCCGGTACGGCGGCGACGAGTTCGTCGCGATCCTGCCGGACGCCGACGACGACATCGCCGACCAGGTGGCCGGCCGCCTGCTCGCCCGCGCGCAGCAGACGGTGATCGCCGCACCGGACGGCGAGTCGTTGCGGCTGTCGCTGTCGATCGGCCTGGCCGTGGGGCCGGTGGACGCGGCCGACCCGGCCTCGGCGCAGGCGCTGTTCTCGTTGGCGGACCAGGCGATGTACCGCGCCAAAGCCGCCGGCAAGAACCGGCTGGCGGTGGCCAATCGCGACGAGGTGCGGGCCGTCGAGCAGGTCGAGGGCGCCTCGGCGGAAGCGATCACCGCGATCGATCCGGACACGGTGTCGGTGGTCTACCAGTCGATCCGGCAGGCGAATGGCGAGGTGATCGGCGCCGAGGTGTTCGCCCGTGCCCGCGTCGGCGAGCGGTTGGTGCCGGCCGCCGACTTCGTGCGTGCGCTGGGGCGTGACCAGTTGATCGATCGCGTCGACCGGCAGGTGGTCGAACGCGTGCTGGGCGATCCGGCGATCCGCGGTTTCGCCGGCCGACTGTTCTTCAATATCGCCCCCACCAGCCTGATGGAGGCGCGGTTCGTCGACTTCCTGCTGACCGCGGTCGAGCGCTCGACGCTGGCCCCCGGGCAGGTGGTGGTCGAGATCAGCGAGAGCCCGCTGGCCGGCGAGATCGGCGCGCTGGCCGGGCCGCTGGGCGATCTGCGGGCCGCCGGACTGCGTCTGGCGATCGACCATGCCGGCTCCGGGCGCGAGACGCTCAGTTACCTGCGCCGGTTCGAGGTCGACTACGTCAAGATCGAGGCCGACTGGCTGTGCGATCGCAAGGTCAGTCGCCGTGACCGGGCCTTCATCGACGGGCTACTCACCATCGCCGAGACCCTGGGGGTGACCGTGATCGCCCACAACGTCGAGACCGACGCCCAGGTGGAATTGATCCGCGGGTTGGCGATCGATCTCATGCAGGGCTATCGCTTCGCCCGCGAAAGCAGCACCCCGCCCGTCGTGCCGGCGACGGTCAGCGACCGGGGCGGGCCAGCGTGATGTCGCCGAGCCGCTCGCCGGCCTGTTCGCGCGCCAGTCGCAGGAAGGCGTCCAGGTAGGCCAGCCGGTGTTCGTCACGGCGCACCGCCAGGTGCATGGTCGCGGTCAGGCCATCGCCCAGCGGCCGGGCGGTGACGGTGCCCCGGGTGAGCTCCTCGCTGATGGCCCACTTGGGCAGGGCGGCCACGCCGTGACCGCTGGCGACCCACTGGGCGATCATCGCGGTGAGCTCCGATCGGCGTGATCCGGCCGGCTCGACCCCGGCGGGATCGAGAAAGCGGCGATAGATGTCGAGTCGATCGCGCTCGACCGGGTAGCCGATCACGGTCTGGTCGGCAAGCATCTCCGGGGTGATGCGTGTCTCGGCGGCCAGGGGATGGCCGGGGGCGAGCACCAGCACCACCGGGTAATGGAACAAGGGCTCGAAGTGCAGCTCCGGGTCGTCGACCGGATCGGAGCTGATCACGCCGTCGAGCTGACCGCGGCGCAGGGCGTCGATGGCATCGAAGCTGAACGACATCGACAGGTCGGTCTCGATCGAGGGCCACTGCGCGCGGTAGTGCTCGAGGGTCGGGATCAGCCAGGTGAAGCAGGAGTGGCACTCCAGTGCCAGGAACAGCCGCCCGGTCGCCCCGCCGGCGATCTGGCGCAGGTCGCGGTCGAGCCGATCCACCTCGGGCAGCACGGTGTCCGCCGCGGCCAGCAGCCGTCGCCCGGCCTCGGTCAGTCGCATCGGGCGCGAGCTGCGCGAGAACAGCGGCGTCTCGTAGTACGACTCCAGCGCACGGATCTGGTGCGACAGGGCCGACTGCGTCAGATGCAGTCGGTCGGCCGCCGCCGCCAGCGAGCCGGTCTGCTCGATCGCGCGGATGGTCTTGAGGTGGCGCAGTTCCAGGAACATGGGTGTTGCCTTCGCTCAAAAAAATTGGCCGACCGGGTTGTCCCGCGCCGGCCAATGGGGTTGCGTGGCGAGTGGCTGTCGCGGTCAGTCCCGCGGGGTCTTCAGGGTCACCAGCTCCTCGGCCGAAGTCGGGTGCAGGGCGACGGTGTCGTCGAACTGGCCCTTGGTCAGGCCAGCCTTCACCGCGACGGCGAAGCCCTGCAGCATCTCGTCGGCGCCGTCGCCGACGATGTGCAGGCCGGCGACGCGCTCTTCCTTGCCGACGCAGACGAGCTTCATCGCCGTCTTGAAGCCGTGCGAGGAGAGCGCGTAGCGCATCGGCGTGAAGGTGGTCTCGTAGACCGTCACCAGCTTCTTCCCAAAGCGCTCGACCGCCTGCGGCTCGGTCAGGCCGACGGTGCCCAGTGCCGGGTGGGCAAAGACCACCGTCGGGATGGTCTCGTACTCGAGGTGCGCGTCGTTCTGGCCGTCGAACAGGCGATCGGACAGGCGGCGACCCGCGGCGATGGCCACCGGCGTGAGCGGGTACTTGCCGATGATGTCGCCGATCGCGTAGATGCCGGGAACATTCGTGTTCTGGTAGGCATCGACCGGGATCATGCCGTTTTTCTCCACCTCAACGCCGGCCTTGTCCAGCCCGATGTCGTCGGTGTTCGGCTTGCGGCCGACCGCCCAGATCACCTGGTCGAACGGGCCGAGTGTCTCGCCGTCCGCACCGTGGATGATCGTGCCCTCGTCGGTCTTCTCCAGCTTCGAGACCTTGTACGGCAGGTGGGTCTTGATGCCCATCTGGTGCAGGTTCTCGGTGGCCGTCTCGCGGATCAGCGGATCGAACGGCGCAAGCACCGTGTCGAGCATGTCGAGCAGGGTCACCTCGCTACCCAGTGAGCGCAGCACGCCGGCGAGCTCCACGCCGATGTAGCCGCCGCCGATCACGGCGGTGCACTCGGGCAGTTCGTCGAGCTCGAAGAAGCCGTCGGAGGTGATGCCGTGCTCGGCCCCCGGTACCGGCGGCACCAGCGGGCGGCCCCCGGTGGAGATCACGATGTGGTCGGCGGTGTAGGTGGTGCCGTCGACATCCACCTTGTTGTCGCCGGCCAGACGGCCGTAGCCCTCGAGCACCTCGAGGTCGAGGTCCTTGGCGTAACCGTTCCAGAAGTTCGTGATGCCGGCGATGAACTCGCGGCGCTTTTTGGTCAGCGTGCCGAAGTCCACCGTGCCCGGGGCCTCGGGGAAGCCCCAGTCGACGGCGTCGGCCCGATCGTGGGCGAGGTTGGCGGCGTACCACATGACCTTCTTCGGCACGCAGCCGACGTTGACGCAGGTGCCACCGAGCGCGGTGGGCTCGACCACGGCGACGCGCTTGCCGTGCTGGGACGCGCGTTCGGCGACCGCGAGGCCGCCGGAGCCGCCGCCGAGGACGATCATGTCGAAATGCTTGCCACTCATGGATGCCTCCAGAAAGGGATATCGAATAAGGGGGCGGGCGTCGTGCCCCTCGTGGTGTCAATGCGGCTTTCGGCTGCCGGGCCATCACCGGGTCATCGTGGTGAGGGCGGGGCAGTCGAAAGCCGACCCGGGTTGCCCGGGCCGGAGTTGGCGTCGGCCTGAACGGCGATCAGTAGCCGTTCTGCTTCAGCCAGGTCTCGACTTCCTCGCTGCCGCCGACGTGCTTGCCGTCGATGTAGCACTGCGGCACGGTCTCGGTCTGGGCAACCGCACGCAGGGCGCGCAGGTTCACGTCGTCACCGACGACGATCTCGTCGAACTCCAGTTCCGCGTCGTGCAGCATGCCCTTGGCGCGGGCGCAGAACGGGCAGCCCTTGCGGGTGAACAGCATGATCGAGTGCGGCTTCTTGGCGTTGGGTGCCAGCCAGTCGAGCATGGTGTCGGCGTCGGAGACCTCGTAGGGGTCGCCCGGCTTCTCCGGCTCGATGAACATCTTCTCGACCGTGCCGTCCTTGACCAGCATGGAGTAGCGCCAGGAGCGCTTGCCGAAGCCCAGGTCGTCCTTGTCGACCAGCATGCCCATGCCCTCGGTGAAGTCACCGTTGCCGTCCGGGATGAAGCGGATGCGGTCGGCGTCCTGGTCCAGGGCCCACTCGTTCATGACGAAGGCATCGTTGACCGAGATGCAGACGATCTCGTCGACGCCGTGCTTCTTGAATACCGGCGCCAGCTCGTTGAAGCGCGGCACGTGGCTCGACGAGCAGGTCGGGGTGAAAGCGCCCGGCAGGGAGAAGACGGCGACGGTCTTGCCCTTGAAGATCTCGTCGGTGGTCACGTTGACCCAGTCGTGGTCCTGGCGGGTGCGGAAGGTGACGTTGGGTACCTTCTGGCCTTCACGATTCTCGAGCATGCAAAGTCTCCTTATATCGGTGAGAGGAAAAACGGGACGAAAGAATCCGACCGGGCCGCGCCGCGAAGGTCGGGCAACCCGGTGCTCGGAAACTCTGGGGTCGAAACCCGCAAATGCAATGCCTCCGGGGCCCCGGCAGTGCCTGGGGAAGGCCCGGGAACATGCCCCGCGGGCATGCTCCGACGGCATTGCTATGAATGGGTTTCAGCTTAGTCGAGGGTTTCGATCAAGGGAAATAGAATTTCCCGATCTTTTTGATAGCGGTTGGCTATCAAAAAGACGGTAACCAGCGGGGGGTGCCGGGGATCGAGCTGGCAGGTCAGTCGGTGGTGGGCAACTGCTCCAGCGCCCAGAGGGAATCGAGCGGCTCGCGGCGGCGGATCTCGTGGCAGGTACCGCCGTCGACCAGCACCTCGGCCGGGCGGGGTCGGGTGTTGTAGTTCGAGGCCATGGAAAAGCCGTAGGCGCCCGCGCCCAGCACGGCGAGCAGGTCGCCCTCGGCCAGATCCATCGCGCGCTCGTGGCCGAGGAAGTCGCCGGTCTCGCAGATCGGGCCGACGATCTCCCAGGTGCCGGGCTGGCGTTCGCCGGGGGCCTGTCCCGCGGGCACGATCGCCATGTCGCTGCCGTACAGTGCCGGGCGCATCAGGTCGTTCATGGCCGCGTCGACGATGGCGAACGACTTGTGCTCGCCGGGCTTGAGGTACTCGACCCGGGTGAGCAGCGCACCGGCCGGGCCGGCGATGAAACGGCCCGGCTCGATCCAGATGGGCAGCTCGCGGGCCAGCGGGTCGGCGTCGACCACCGAGCGGATCGCCTCGATCCAGTCGGCGGCTGCCGGCGGGGTCTCGTCGGTGTAGCGGATGCCGAGCCCGCCCCCGAGGTCGAGGTGTTCGAGCGTGATGCCGCGCTCGGCCAGGCGGTGGGCGAGCGCCATCACGCGCTCGGCGGCATCGCGGAACGGGCTGACGTCGGTCAGTTGCGAGCCGATGTGGCAGTCGATGCCCGTGACCTCGAGTGCCGGGTGGGCATGGGCCCATTCATAGAGAGGCAGCGCGTCGTCGATGGCGATGCCGAACTTGTTGTCCTTGAGCCCGGTGGAGATGTAGGGGTGGGTGCGGGCATCGACGTCCGGATTGACGCGAAGGGAAATCGGCGCTTTTTGCTGCATTTCGCTAGCGATTTCGGCAATTCGACGCAATTCCGCCTCGGACTCGACGTTCAGGCAGCCGATGCCGGCCTCGAGCGCGCCCTGGATCTCGGCGGCTGACTTGCCCACGCCGGAGAACACCGTTCGGCCGGGGTCGCCGCCGGCGGCCATGACCCGCGCCAGCTCGCCGTAGGAGACGATGTCGAAGCCGGCCCCCAGGCGGGCGAGCACGCTGAGGATGCCGATGTTGCTGTTGGCCTTGACCGCGTAGCAGATGCGGTGGGCACGCTCGCCGAAGGCCTCGCTCAGCGCGCGGTAGGCCGATTCGATCGCCGCACGCGAGTAGACGTAGGTGGGCGAGTTGTAGCGTGCCACGATCTCGCTGGCGTCGACCTGTTCGATCTGCAGGTCGCCGGCGTCGTTGCGGGAGAAGAAGGGGGGCAGGTCGCTCTGGGGCACGGTGGGGCTCCGGGTCAGTCCTGGTTGGTGTTGGTGGTCTCGGCGTCGGCGCGCGCGTCGGTCTCGGCCGACGGCGCGTCGTCCGGGAGGTGGAGCGGGCCTTTCTGGCCACAGCCGGCCAGCAGCGTGGCCAGCAGGAAGCCGGCGCCGAGGTGGCGGGCCAGCGTCGGGATCGATGAGGCGCGTTGCATGCGGACTCCGGGGCCGCTCAGGGCCGTTGTTGCAGCGTGTTCGGGTTGGTTTCGATGGGCTCGATTATGCCTGAACATGCGCCTTCAGGCCGTCGGTTGCTCGTCGGGTGCCTGCACGCAGGCGATAAAAAAGCCGTCGCAACCGTGCCGGTCGGGCCGCAGGCGGATCCATCCGGCGGGCGTCACGGCGTCGTCCGGCAGGCCGTCGAGGGCGGGCCGGGTAGCGTGCCAGCCGGGGTGGCGGGCGAGAAAGTCCTCGACGATGGCCTCGTTCTCCACGGGCCACAGGCTGCAGGTGGCGTACACCAGCCGCCCGCCGGGGCGCGTGGCGTTGGCGGCCTGCTCGAGCAGCCGTCGTTGCGTGTCGGCCAGGCCCGCCCAGTCGATGCGTGCCCAGCGCAATTCCGGGTGGCGGCGCCAGGTGCCCGAGCCGCTGCAGGGGGCGTCGACCAACACCCGGTCGAAGCCGGACAGATCCGCCGGCAGGGGGCGGGTGGCGTCCAGTGCCCGCTGGTCGAGGCGCGTGTCGCCGTGACGTGCGGCGCGCCGGGCCAATCGCTCGAGCCGTTCGGCATGCAGATCGCAGGCGGTCAGCGCCAGATCCCCGCGCGCCTCGTCGAGCAGGCCGAGGCTCTTGCCGCCGGCGCCGGCACACAGATCGAGCACCCGCTCGCCCGGCCGGGCCTCGAGGGCGCGCACCACCCATTGGCTGCCGGCGTCCTGGACCTCGAAGCCACCGGCCTCGAAGGCCGGCAGGCGGGTCAGGCGCGCCGGGCGCCCGAGGCGAAGACCCAGTGGCAAGCCGGCGATGGGGGTCGCCTCGATGTCGGCCTCGGCCAGTTCGCCGATCAGCGCGTCGCGATCCGCGTGGCGCGGGTTGGCGTGCAGGTCCACCGGCGCGCGGGCGTCCAGCGCCCGGGCGAGGGTGTCGGGATCGTCGGGCTGCCAGGCTCGCCATTGGCCGGCGGCGGCTGCCGACAGGTTGAAGCGGACGTCGTCCGGCAATTGGTCGAACGGCTCGGCGGCTCGTGCGGCGAGCCGGGTGGTCGTCTCGGCCGCCAGTCCGGCTGCCTCGGCGAGTACCGGGTCGAGGGCGTCGGCCAGCGATAGCGCGGCGGCGAGTCGGGCGGCCATGCTCGGCGCGTCGTCATCGAGTAGCCAGTCGAGCACCCGCCGCTGGCGCAGCACGAACAGGGTCAGCTCGCGGACCCGTTCGCGATCGCGTCGCCCCATCTTGCGCCGGGCGGCCAGCTCGCGCTGCAGGCTGCGGTCGGCCGGCAGTCCCTCCTCGGTAATGCGCTCGAGCAGTTCCGCGGCCAGGTGCAGTTGCGCGGGGAAGGTCCGGCCGCGAGGCAGGTCGGGCCTCGGCCAGTCTCCGCCGGCCGGCGATGGATGGGTCGGGGTGGGGTGGGTCATGGGCTCGGCGGTCGCTTAAGGAAACTCTGCATGATGCGATGGCATCTCTGGCGTGGCGGGTCGTTCGTGATCATGGCGTCGTCGCCGACGTGCCGGTAGTCACGGCAAGACGGTGCCGCACCGGGGGCGGACGCGGCGCGGCACCGGGTCCCTGCGGCCCTTCCCGGCGCGTTTGGTAGTATCTCACGATCTCGCATGCCCCCGATTGGGGGCCGATTTCATTAATAGGACCATGTCATTTCAATGAGCACGCAAGCAACAGAGGCGGCAAAAGGGGCGCCGAACGCGGCGGTCGACCTGCACTTCGAGGAGCGTGGTGGCGGTCTGCCGGTCATCATCATGCACGGCCTGTTCGGTTCGCTGTCCAACTGGCGCGGCATTGCCCAGTCGTTGAGCGCGAACTACCGCGTCATCAACGTCGACCTGCGCAACCACGGCCGGTCGCCCCACGCCCCCGGTCTCTCTTACGAGGCGATGGCCAACGACGTTCTCGCGGTGATGGATCGGCTCGGGGTCGAGCGCGCCCACCTGATCGGCCACTCGCTGGGCGGCAAGCTCGGCATGGTGCTGGCGGACCGTCACCCCGAGCGGGTCGCGCGACTGGCCGTGGTCGATATCGCGCCGAAGTGGTACCCGCCCTGGCACAAGGACGTCTTCGCCGCGCTGGATGCCGTCGACCTCCAGGCGCTCGAGTCGCGTGAGCAGGCGCGCCAGCAGATGGCCGCGCACGTGTTCGAGCCCGAGGTGCGCGCCTTCCTCGCCGCGAATCTCGAGCAGGTCGACGGACAGTGGCGCTGGCGGTTCAATCTGCCCGAGCTCAAGGCCGCCTACGAGCAGACCTCGGACATGCCGGCGCTGTCGGGCTTCTACCTGGGGCCGGCGTTGTTCATTCGCGGTGCCCAGTCGGCCTACATCGAGGCCGGCGACGAGGAGCGTATCGCACGCGATTTCCCGCAGAGCTGCATCGTCACGCTGGAGCGGGCGCGCCACTGGCCGCACATCGAGGACACGGCCGGATTTCTCGACGCCGTCACGCGTTTCTTTGCCCACGGCTGCCAGGATTTCCCGGCGCGCCCCATCGGCTGACGGGGCCCAGTGGGCCGTTTGTAGGAAAATTCCTACAAGAGAAATGGAAAATTCCTACGAAACTTTCGGCGATTTCATCTATTCACCGCGCGTTCCGGGGCGCATCATGCCCCCGTGCTTGGATGCACGGGGCAGGAAGCCCACCCGGCCAGGAGGCCGAGGGATCGTACGGCGGACAGGAGGTCCGCGCAGGATGCACCGGCAGAGGATCTGCCAGACCGGGTGGTCGGGTTCGCCCGACGCGCGCACGGCGCTCTTTTAAGGAAGCGCACCGTAAACAACCGGACCTCGGGATAGAGTCCAGGTTTTTTGCGGGTCGCCAGGAAGGCCGCGGCGCGTTCGGCAAGGATGCCGGGCCCGGTAGACGGATCTAGCCAAGCGCTCAGGACGGGCGCTGCCACGGACGGCAAGGGACGATTCCGCGCAGGATGCGCGCCCGATGCAGGATGGCATCGCCGAAAAAAAGACGGTGGTAGACGCCGGCAACAACAAGCAACCGCAGGAACGGTCAGCGGCGAGACAAGAAGCAACAGGACCGGCAACGGATTTGCCCTCGTCTTAGGGATAAGCACTCGCCACACCGGACCCAGGGATCGGGACCCACGACTCCGCGCAGGGACAACGCGCCGCATCCATGCCGCAAGGCAGGATTGTTTCCCGGCCAGGACGGCCCTTCTCCTTTTTCCTTCGTCCTCGACGAACCAACCCGATTTATTCGCAGCCACCCTCCGATCGATTCGGAACCGGGTGTTTTTCGCGTGCGCGTGTTTCTCCGGATCGCGGCAGGTGAGCCCTTCGGCGACGGCCGGCCGTCGCGCTTCACGTGCCACGCAAGGCAGGAGGCCTCTGCGCCCCGGTGGCCTGTCTTCGCGCGCCGGGGTAGACTGCGCCGGCCATGAAGCTCGACGCCTTTGATTACCACCTGCCTCCCGAACGGATCGCCGCCCGCCCGGCCGAGCCGCGCGAGTCGGCGCGCCTGCTGGTGCTGCCCGCGCAGGGCGAATTCGAGCACCGGGCCATCAATGACCTTCCCGACCTGATCGAACCCGGTGATCTCCTGATCCTGAACGATACCCGCGTGATCCCCGCACGGGCCTACGGCCACAAGGCCTCGGGGGGCAAGGTGGAATTCCTGCTCGAGCGCCTGCTGGATGCCGACCGGGCGCTGTGTCACATCAAGAGCAGTCGCTCGCCGAAGGTCGGGGCGACCCTTTACATGCAGGGTGGGGCCACGCTCGAGGTGGTCGGCCGTGCTGGCGCGCTGTTCGAGCTGGAGCTGCGCGAGTCGGCCACGCCGGGCGGTCTGCTCGGCTGGCTGGAGGCGCACGGCCACATGCCGCTGCCCACCTACATCGAGCGCGCGGACGACGACCAGGACCGCCACGACTACCAGACGGTGTTTGCCCGCCGCGAAGGGGCGGTCGCCGCGCCCACGGCCGGCCTGCACCTGACCGAGGCGCTGCTCGAGCGTCTGCGGGACAAGGGCGTCGAGACCACTTTCGTCACCCTGCACGTGGGCGCGGGCACCTTCCAGCCGGTGCGCAGCGAGACCATCGAGGCGCACGAGATGCATCGCGAGTGGACCGAGGTGCCGGAGACCGCGGTCGAGGCCGTGGCCGCCGCACGGCGGCGTGGCGGTCGCGTGATCGCCATCGGCACCACCGCCGTGCGGGCGATCGAGACGGCCGCCCGCGCGCACCCCGAACGGGCGACGCAGGGCGAGATCGGCCCGTTCGTCGGCGACACCCAGTTGTTCCTGTACCCGGGCCAGCCCCTGCGCGTGATCGACGCGATGCTGACCAATTTCCACCTGCCGCGCTCGACGCTCCTGATGCTGGTCTCGGCTTTCGCCGGCCGCGAACGGGTGCTCGCCGCCTACCACGAGGCCATCGAGCGCGGCTACCGCTTCTACTCCTTCGGCGATGCCATGTTCATCGAGGCGTGCGCCGGCATCGAGGCCGCAGAGACCGCATGAAGTTCGACCTGCACGACTGCACACTCGCCAAGACCGAGGCCGAGCGACTCGCCGGGCCGCGGCGTGGCCAGATCCGCTTCGCGCGTGGCGTGATCGACACCCCTGCGTTCATGCCCGTGGGCACCTACGGCACGGTCAAGGCGGTCACGCCCGAGGAATTGATCGACCTGGGCGCGCAGATCGTGCTCGGCAATACCTTCCACCTGATGCTGCGCCCGGGCACCGAGATCATCCGCCTCCACGGCGACCTGCACGATTTCATGCACTGGGAGCGGCCGATCCTGACCGACTCGGGCGGCTTCCAGGTGTTCTCGCTGGCCGACATGCGCAAGATCACGGAGGAAGGGGTGCGCTTCGCCTCGCCGGTCAACGGCGACCCGGTGATGCTCACCCCCGAGTCCTCGATGCAGGTGCAGCACGAGCTCGGTTCGGATATCCAGATGATCTTCGACGAATGCACGCCCTACCCGGCCACGCCCGAGGTGGCGGGTGCCTCGATGCGCCTGTCGCTGCGCTGGGCGGCGCGCTCGAAGGTCGCCTTCGAGGCGTTGAAGCCCGAGGGCTCGGACCGGGCGCTGTTCGGCATCGTCCAGGGTGGCATGCACGAGGCCCTGCGGCGCGAATCGGCCGCCGGGCTGGTCGAGCTGGGCTTCGACGGCTACGCCGTGGGTGGCCTGTCGGTGGGCGAGCCGCTCGCCGAGCGCAACGCGGTGCTCGAGGTGACCCTGCCCGAGCTGCCGGGTGATCGGCCGCGTTACCTGATGGGCGTGGGCAAGCCCGAGGACCTGGTCGAGTCGGTCGCCCGCGGCATCGACATGTTCGACTGCGTCATGCCCACCCGCAATGCGCGCAACGGCCACCTGTTCACCCGCTACGGCGACGTGCGCCTGAAGAATGCCCGCTACGCCACCGACGTGGCCCCGCTCGACGCCGACTGCGACTGCTACACCTGCCGGCACTACTCGCGTGCCTACCTCAAGCACCTGCACAAGGCACGCGAGGTGCTGGGCGCGCGGCTGTGCACCATCCACAACCTGCATTACTACCAGGTGCTGATGGCCGAGATGCGCGCGGCGATCGAGGCCGACGCTTTCGAGGCGTTCCGGACGCGCTTCTATGCCGAGCGCGAACGCGGCGTCTGAGTGTGTCTGGCCGTGCGTACCGAGATTGCGCGGGCTTGTGGCATACTCCGGGGCTTTAGGAAACTCTGCACGATTCGATGACGTCTCTGCGGGACCTCCAAGGGTCCAGCTGCAAGGCGCAGTCCGCCGTGAAGGGCCGTCGCCCTTTACAAGGGCTGCAACGCCGCGGATGGGCCCTTGGAGGCCCGCCCGGAAGGGGCTCGCGGGTTTGTCCGCACTCGGCGTTGCCGTCCCTCGACGGGCAATGACCCCGTCTTCGGTCCGGCGCCTTGATTGCGGACAAACCCGCGAACCAGAGATGCCATCGAATCGTGCAGAGTTTCCTTTAGAAAACCATCTAGACGACACGAAAACCGGGAGCAACCACCACGATGTTCTTTATCAGCGATGCCATGGCCCAGGCGGAAGGGGCCGGTGAGCCGAGCCTGCTGGCGACCTTCCTGCCGCTGCTGCTCATCTTTGCCGTCATGTACTTCCTGCTGATCCGCCCGCAGATCAAGCGTCAGAAGGAACACAAGAAGCTGGTCGAGGCGATCGAGAAGGGCGACGAGGTGGCAACCTCCGGTGGCCTGCTGGGCCGGGTAATCAACGTCGGCGACACCCTCCTGGTGCTGGAGATCGCCGACGGCACCACCGTGGTCGTGCAGCGTTTCGCCGTCACCACCGTGATGCCCAAGGGCACCATCAAGGACGCGCGCGAGGCCTGATCCTCGCCACCGTATCAAGGGCTCGCCACGGCGGGCCCTCTCGTTTATCCGCCCGCCGGCCAGGGATGCGTGTCGGCGGGCCGCGCCCCGCTCCACGGGGCGTTTTCCACGCGAAGGCCTAGAAGATGAACCGCTACCCCCTGTGGAAGAATCTGATCGTCGTCGTTGTCGTGCTGGTGGGGTTGTTCTACGCCCTGCCGAACTTCTTCGGCGAAGAGCCGGCCCTGCAGATCTCCAAGCGCGACGGCAGCATGGAGCAGGTCGCCCTGTCCGAGGCGCAGAGCGCCCTGCGGGCGGCCGGTATCGAGTACGGCCGCTCGGAGATCCAGGGCGATTCCGGCCTGATCCGCTTCAACTCCACGGATGACCAGCTCGAGGCGGTCGACGTGGTGCGTGCCGCCCTGGGCGGCGACTACCCCGTCGCCCTCAACCTCGCCCCGGCCGCCCCGACCTGGCTGACCGACCTCGGCGCGCTGCCGATGTACCTCGGCCTCGACCTGCGTGGCGGCGTGCACTTCCTGATGCAGGTGGACATGGGCGCGGCGATCAAGACCGCGCTCGAGCGTCGTGTCGACGGCATGCGGGCGGACCTGCGCGGCGAGCGCCTGCGCTACGTCTCCGCCGAGGTCACCGACGAGCAGCGCATCCAGGTGCGGTTCCGCGACGCCGAGTCGCGCGACCAGGCCATCGAGCAGTTGACGGAAGGCTACGAGGATCTCGAGTTCGATTCGACCGAGATCGACGGCGAGCCCTACCTGACGGCGACGATGACCGAGGAAGGCGTCGAGACCGAGCGCCGCGCCGCCCTCGAGCAGAACATCACCACGCTGCGCAACCGCGTCAACGAGCTGGGCGTGGCCGAGCCGCTGATCCAGCAGCAGGGCGACAGCCGCATCGTGGTCGAGCTGCCGGGTATCCAGGACACCGTGCGCGCCAAGGAAATCCTCGGCGCGACCGCCACCCTGGAATTCCGGCTCGTCCACGGTTCGCCCGCCGACTGGGTCGACGCCGACGAGTCCGGCAGCATTCCACCGCAGGCGCGGCTCTACCAGCGTCGCGATGGCGGCCCGGTGCTCCTGAAGCGCCAGGTGATCGTCACGGGCGACCGCGTCACCGGGGCGTCCTCGGGCTTCGATCAGGATTCGGGCTCGCCGGCGGTGTTCGTCAACCTCGACAGCCAGGGTGCACGGCGCATGGCCGACATCACCGGCGACAACATCGGCCAGCAGATGGGCGTGGTGTTCATCGAGAACCGCATCGATACCCAGGTTGACGAGAACGGCAAGCTGATCGAGGAGAAGAAGCTGGTCGAGGAGGTGATCAACGTCGCCACGATTCGTGACCAGCTGGCCAACCGCTTCCAGATCACCGGGCTCGATTCCTCCGAGGAGGCGCGCAACCTCTCGCTGCTGCTGCGCGCCGGTGCCCTGCGCGCCCCGATGGACATCGTCGAGGAGCGCACCGTCGGCCCGAGCCTGGGGGCCGAGAACATCCAGGCGGGCGTCAATGCCGCGATCCTGGGCTTCGTGCTGGTCGCGATCTTCATGATGATCTACTACCGCGTGTTCGGCGTGATCGCCGTGGTCGCGCTGGTCACCAACCTGGTGCTGATCGTCGCGGTGCTCTCGATGCTGCAGGCCACGCTCACCCTGCCGGGCATCGCGGGTATCGTGCTGACCGTGGGCATGGCGGTGGACGCCAACGTGCTGATCTTCGAACGCATCCGCGAGGAGCTCAGGAACGGCATGACGCCGCACGCGGCGATGAAGGCCGGCTACGAGCGGGCCTTCGCCACCATCCTCGACGCCAACATCACCACCCTGCTGGCCGCGCTCGCGCTGTTCGCCTTCGGTACCGGGCCGATCAAGGGCTTCGCGGTGACGCTGTCGATCGGCATCCTGGCCTCGGTGTTCACTGCGGTGATGCTGTCGCGCGCGCTGGCCAACCTGGTCTACGGCCGCCAGGCGCGCCTGAAGGGACTTTCCATCTGAGCCGGTCACGTGCCGGCATTCGAATCAGACGAGTGACACCATGAACCTGTTCCCATCCGACGCGCGATTCGACTTCTTCGGCAAGCGCTACTTCGCCTACGCCCTGTCGGCGATCCTGCTGCTGGTGGCCGCCGGCTCGCTGGCGACCAAGGGCCTGAACCTGGGCCTCGACTTCACCGGCGGCGTGGTGATCGAGCTCGGCTACCCGGGCGGGGCGGACATCGACGCCGTGCGCGAGACGCTCGACGCCAAGGGCTTCGAGAACGCCGTCGCGCAGCTGTTCGGCTCCTCGGAGTCGGTGATGATCCGCCTGCCGCCGACCGACGACAGCCACAGCCGGCTGGCGGACGAACTGCTGATCGCGATGCAGTCCGAGACCGCCGACGTGGAGATGCGCCGGGTCGAGTACGTCGGCCCCGCGGTAGGCAAGGAGCTGTTCAATGCCGGCGGTCTCGCGCTGCTGGTGGTGCTGGCCGGCATCCTCGTCTACGTCGGCTTTCGCTTCCAGGTGCGGCTGGCCGGCGGCGCGATCCTCGCGCTGGCGCATGACCTCGTCGTGGTGCTGGGCATTGTCAGCCTGCTGGGGCTGCGCTTCGACCTGACCGTGCTGGCCGCCTTCCTGGCGCTGGCGGGTTATTCGATCAACGACACCATCGTCGTGTTCGACCGCATCCGCGAGAACTTCCAGAAGATGCGCAAGGGCACCGAGAAGGAGGTGATGAACGCCTCGGTCAACCAGACCATGTCGCGCACGGTGATCACCTCGGGCACCACCTTCCTCACGGCCCTGGCACTGTTCGTCTTCGGCGGCGAGGCCCTGTCCGGCTTTTCGCTGACCCTGCTGCTGGGCATCGCGATCGGGACGTTCTCCTCGATCTACGTCGCCTCGGCGGTGTCCCTGGACATGGGGCTCAAGCGCCAGGACCTGCTCAAGATCGACGACAAGGAACGGCTCAAGCAGGCCGAGGACAGCAATACGCCCTGATGGCAGGCGTCGAGCCGACAGCAAAAAGCCCGCATTGACTGCGGGCTTTTTCGTTTTCGGGTTGCGGGCAGGGCTTAGGTGTCAGCCGGTCTCGGGTCGCGACACGGAACGCCAGGCCTGCTCGCCCTTGCTGATGGCCTGGAGCATGGCGTGGACCAGCTTGGGGTTGGCGCAGATGACGTTGCCACTGGCGAGGTAGTCGTCGCCGCCCTGGTTGTCGATGACGACCCCGCCGGCCTCGCGGACCAGCAGCACGCCGGCGGCCATGTCCCAGGGCTTGAGACCGAATTCCCAGAAGCCGTCGAACCGGCCCGCGGCCACGTACGCCAGATCCAGGGCGGCCGAACCGGGGCGGCGGATGCCCGCGATCGGACCGTGCAGCGCGCGCAGGGTCGCGATGTAGCGCTCGAGGTTCTGGTCGTCGCGGAACGGAATCCCGGTGCCCAGCAGTGCGCCGTCGAGGCCCTTGCGCGGCGCGACGCGGATGCGCCGGTTGTCGAGGAAGGCGCCGGCGCCGCGTTCGGCCGTGAACAGCTCCTGGTTGACCGGGTTGTAGATCACCCCGAGCTCCAGGCGGCCCTGGCGTTCCAGCGCGATGGAGACCGCGTAGTGGCCGATGCCGTGCAGGAAGTTGGTGGTGCCGTCGAGCGGATCGATGATCCAGCGGTACTCGGCGTTCTCCCGTCCGCCTGCGCCGGTTTCCTCGGCAAGGATGCCGTGGTCCGGGTAGGCGCGCAGGAGCGTGTCGATAATCGCCGCCTCGGCCTGATGATCGACCTCGCTGACGAAGTCGTTGCGCTTTTTCGACTCGATGGTGAGATCGGTGACGCGGTCGTGGCTGCGGGAAATGATGCTGCCGGCGGCGCGGGCGGCGCGCACGGCGATATTGAGCATGGGGTGCGGCATAATGGTCTGGTCGGCTCGACGAGCGAATGGTGGATGACGGGCCGTGACAGGCGGTTTGCTCGCTGCCGTTGGCGCGTCCGGGCCGGTCGATCGGACCGTGATGCCCGGTCGGGGCGCTGATGTGCCCCGTTCCTCGGATCCGGAATTATACGCGTAAACGTCCCCGTGTCAGCCATGCCGCAACCGTCCCCTCCCGCCGCCACCCCGTCCCGCGCCCGGTTTCTCGACCGGATCGAGGTCGTGCTTTGCCAGACCTCGATGGCCGAGAACATCGGCGCTGCCGCGCGGGCGATGAAGACCATGGGCCTGTCGCGACTGGTGCTGGTCGCGCCGCGAGTCGACCGCGCGGCCATCGACGACAGGGCCCGGGCGGTGGCCACGCACGCCGCCGACCTGCTCGATGCCGCGCGTATCGTCGACTCGGTCGACCAAGCCGTCGCCGACTCGGTCGCCGTCTGGGCGACCAGTGCCCGCGTGCGCAGTCTCGCGCTGCCGCTGCTCGACGGGCGGGCCGCGGCGGCCGAGATCGTCCAGCGGGCCGGCTCGCTGGACGAGGGCTCGAACGAACGGATCAGCATCCTGTTCGGCGCCGAGCGCACCGGCCTGACCAACGAGGAGCTCGGCGTGGCCGATCACCTGCTGGCCCTGCACGCCAATCCCGACTACCCGGTGCTCAACCTCGCCCAGGCGGTCCAGCTGGTGGCCTACGAGCTGTTCCATGCCGCGCAGACCCCCGAGCCGTCCGAGGCCGGCGGCGACCCCCCGGCCCCCCGGGGCGAGCTTGCTACACTCTGCGCTCGCCTGGAGGGCGCGCTGGCCGAACGCGGCTACTTCCCGGGCAACGAGCCGGCCGAGACGGCGCGGCACGCACGCCGCCTGATGCAGCGCATCGGCGTCATGCTCAACCGGGCTGAGCCGCGACGCGACGAGTTGCAGATCCTGCAAGGCATGCTGACCGCGCTCTCCCGGGAGCGGCGCGACGGGGCGGATTGACCGATAGATTGCGGAGCTGAGTCCATGGGATGGTGGAAAACGATACTCGATGACGTCGACAGCGTGTTCGACCGCGACCCGGCGGCGCGCAGCCGCTGGGAGATCGCGTTGACCTATCCCGGCCTGCACGCGGTCTGGTGGCATCGCGTCGCCCATGCCCTGTGGCGGCGCAACTGGCGCCTGCTGGCGCGGCTGATCTCGAACGTCAGTCGCTGGCTGACCGGCATCGAGATCCACCCGGGCGCCCGGATCGGGCGACGGTTTTTCATCGATCACGGCATGGGCGTGGTGATCGGCGAGACGGCCGAGATTGGCGACGACTGCACCCTGTATCACGGCGTCACGCTGGGCGGTACCACCTGGCGGGAGGGCAAGCGTCACCCGACGCTGGGTGCCGGCGTGGTGGTCGGGGCCGGGGCGAAGATCCTCGGGCCAATCACCCTCGGCGAGGGCGTGCGGGTCGGCTCGAATGCCGTGGTGCTCAAGGACGCACCCGACGGGGCGACCCTGGTGGGCATCCCGGCGCGGGTGGTCGAGCAGCGCGCCGAGCAGAGCGAGACCAAGCGACGCGTCGCCCAGCGACTGGGCTTCGATGCCTACGGCGTGGCCCGCGACATGCCCGACCCGGTGGCGACCGTGGTCGACCGTCTGCTTGACCACGTCCAGGCCGTCGACGGCCAGCTCGACGAGATGGCCGATGCCTTGCGCTCGCTCGGCGTGGATGTGTCCCGACCCAGTCGACCGAGCCTGGATGGCTGCCACCTGGACGAGGAGGACGGTGTCGCCGGCTGCGGCCGCGCGCCGACCGGCGAGAAGCCCCCCGAGAACACCGCGGAGAACACAACCGGGGCGCGGGACTGACCGGGTGCATCGCGGACCATATACAGCGCCCGGTCGCCGGACTATCATGGGCCACTATCCCCGAGAAGACTGCTCGGGTTTCAGTCGTTTGGGGCGGCCCGGACTGGGGCTGCCGGGAGGTTTGCAATGAGGCTGACGACCAAGGGCCGCTATGCCGTCACGGCCATGCTGGACCTGGCCATCCATGATCGTGGCCAGCCGACCGCGCTGGCCGACATCGCCGAACGACAGTCGTTGTCGCTCTCCTATCTCGAACAGCTGTTCGCCCAGCTGCGGCGTGGTCAGCTGGTCAGTAGCGTGCGTGGCCCGGGTGGGGGTTACCAGCTGGCCCGCGAGCCGTCGCGGATCAACATCGCCGAGATCATCCACGCCGTCGACGAGGTGGTCGACGTCACCCGTTGCGGCGGCAAGGGTAACTGCCAGGGCGGCGGCAAGTGCATCGCGCACGACCTGTGGATGGGCCTGTCGGCCCAGATCCAGGGGTTCCTCGAGTCCATCTCGCTGGCCGACCTGGTGGAGCAGCCCGACGTGCTCGACGTCTCCGCCCGCCAGGACGACCGGCTGCAAGCGGCCCGGGACGAGCGCTCGGAGGCCGTCGCGGCCGGCATGCGGGGCGTCGGGCCCTGATCGAATGCCCTGACGAACGGTGTGGGTAAATCATTCCCACACGCTTCGCGTGGATTGTTTTCCGGTGAATCGTTAAACTGTTGCGCTTTGCGGCCGCTCGCCCCCCGGTGAGCGGCAGCTACCTGTTTCCCTTTTCTTTTTCACGTTTCACCGGGGTGGGTCGATCCCGCCCGATCAGGAGAGAATTTCATGGCCGTAGAACGCACCCTTTCGATCATCAAGCCCGACGCCGTTGCCAAGAACGTGATCGGTCAGATCATCTCGCGCTTCGAGGACGCCGGTCTGTCGGTGGTCGGTGCGCGCATGCTGCAACTGACCCGCGAGCAGGCCGAGGGCTTCTACGCGGTGCACAAGGAGCGTCCGTTCTTCGGCGAGCTGGTCGACTTCATGATCTCCGGCCCGGTGTTCGTCCAGGTACTCGAGGGCGAGGACGCCATCGCCAAGAACCGTGACCTGATGGGCGCGACCAACCCGAAGGAAGCCGATCCGGGCACCATCCGCGCCGACTTCGCCGAGTCGATCGACGCCAACGCGGTTCACGGCTCGGACAGTGCCGAGAACGCGCGCACCGAGATCGATTTCTTCTTCAAGTCCGACGAGCTCTGCAGCCGCTGAGTGCTGACGGCGACTCGGGCTAACTAGTACGGTGGCCTGAATGACCTCGACCGACGAACGCATCAACCTGCTGGGCCTCTCGCCCAGCCGCCTGCGTGCCTGGTTCGCCGAGATGGGCGAGAAGCCCTTCCGCGCCAACCAGGTGCTCAAGTGGGTGCATCAGCGGCGGGTCGACGACTTCGACGCGATGACCGATCTCGCCAAGAGCCTGCGCGAGCGGCTCAAGGAAGTCGCCTGCATCCAGGCCCCCGAGATCCTGCTCGACCAGGAATCGAAGGACGGGACGCGCAAGTTTCTCGTCGACACGGGCGGCGGCAACTCCGTGGAGATGGTCTACATCCCCGAGGACGACCGCGCGACCCTCTGCATTTCCTCCCAGGTGGGCTGCTCGCTCACCTGCACCTTCTGTTCGACCGGCCGACAGGGCTTCAACCGCAACCTGTCGACCGCCGAGATCGTCGGTCAGCTCTGGCTGGCCGAACGGTTGATCGAGCGTCGCCTGCCGACCGGCAAGGCGATCAGCAACGTGGTCTTCATGGGCATGGGCGAGCCGCTGTTGAACGAGCAGGCGGTGGTCGATGCCGCCGAGCTGATGCTCGACGACCACGCCTACGGGCTTTCCAAGCGCCGCGTGACCATCTCGACCTCCGGCATCGTGCCGGCCATCGACCGGCTGGGCGAACGCCTGCCGATCTCGCTGGCGATCTCGCTGCACGCGCCCAACGACGCGCTGCGTGACGAGCTGGTGCCGATCAACGAGAAGTACCCGCTCGATCAGCTGATGGCCGCCTGCGACCGCTACGCGAAGGTCGTGCCGCACGGGGCGATCATCTACGAGTACGTGATGATCCAGGGCGTCAACGACACCCCCGAGCACGCCGACGAACTGATCGCGCTGCTCGGCCCGCGCAAGGACGCGGTCAAGGTCAACCTGATTCCCTTCAACCCCTTCGAGGGCTCCGGTTACGAGCGTTCCTCGCGCAACCGCATCGAGCGGTTCCGGGCGCAACTCAAGGCCGTGGGGATCAACACCGTGCCGCGCAAGACGCGCGGTGACGACATCGACGCCGCCTGCGGGCAGCTCGCCGGCAAGGTCGCCGACAAGTCCCGGCGCAAGGACCGGCTGGCACAGATGGGGCTGGATCGTGGCGTCGTGGAGGTGACCCGATGAGCCGCCTGCTGACGCTTTGCGCCGTCATCCTCGTGGGGCTGAGCGGCTGCGCCACCACCGGCATGCAGGGGGGTGACGGTGACTCGATCGAGCGCCACGTGGGCGAGAATCGCCAGGCCGCCGAGATCAACACCGAGCTGGCCGCCGGCTACATGCGCGAGGGCGAGCTCAAGGTCGCGATGGAGAAGATCAAGCGGGCGATCCGATTCGACAGCGGTTACGCCCCGGCCCACCACGTCCATGCCCTGCTGCTCCAGCGCCTGGGCGAGACGGACGAGGCCGGCGATGCCTTCGCCCGCGCCGTGCGCCTCGATGGCGACAACTCCGACCTGGCCAACAACTACGGTGGCTTTTTGTGCTCTCAGGGTGATTACGAGCGTGCCCAGGCGATGTTCCGCCGCGCCTACGACGACCCCCTCTACGAGACCCCGGAATACGCCCTGGTCAACTCCGGGCGCTGCTATCAGCAGGCCGGTGACCAGGCCCAGGCGCTGGCCCAGTTCCGCCGCGCCCTGGACGAGGGCGCGCGCCAGCCGAGCGCGTTGCTGGGCGTTGCCCAGGCCCTGCTCGAGACCGGTGAGGCGGACGAGGCCGCCGAGGCGATGCGTCGTTACGAGTCGCGTCACCGGCACACGGCCCGCTCGCTCGGGGTGGCGATCGCGATCGATCGCGCCGTGGGTGACGAGCAAGCATTGAAGAATCACCGCCTGATCCTGCGCGGCCGCTTCCCGGATTCGCCCGAGGCACAGGCACTGGAACAGGGAGGCAGTCGATGAGCGAGCAGGAGCGGCGTGAACCCGCGGTCGGAGCGACGACCGGCGAGACCGACGAGGCGATCACCCTCGGCCAGGAGGCCTCCGGCCCCACGGTCGGCGAACGAATTCGGAAGGGGCGCGAGGCCGCCGGCCTGAGCGCGGCCGACCTCGCTCAGCCGCTCAACCTCGACCTCAAGGTGATCGAGCTCATCGAGCGAGATCAGCTCGACGCCGTCCCCGGCCGGCCCTACATCCTGGCCTACCTGCGTACCTGGGCCGGTCAGCTCGACCTCGACGGTGACGAGCTGATCGCCCAGTACAACGCCCAGCACGCCCCGGACAACGGCGGCGTGCAGGGGGGCATCCACCCGACGCTCGACGTGATGGAACCCAAGGGCGGCGGCCTGGGCCGTCGTCTGCTGGGCTGGGTCGGCATCTTGGTCGTCATCGCGATCGTGGTGCTGGCCCTGTCGCGCCTGGATGCCGACCGCGTCCAGGCCTGGTGGGCCGACCTGAGCGGCGCGAACAGCGAATCGCCCGCCGATACCGCTACCGAGTCGCCGTCTGCCGAGGATGCCGATGCGTCAGACTCGCGGCCGGCCATCGAGGGTGCCCTCGACGAGCCGCCCGCGCCCCCGACCGCCGAGCAGGCTGCCGCAAGCCAGGACGAGGGCTCGACCGCCACGCTGGCGCTGCCCGGTGAGCGGCTGGCCGCGATCGATACCGCGACCCGGAGCGAG
>NZ_SWAW01000019.1:0-41481 GCF_005096345.1 Guyparkeria sp. SB14A
CGAAGGAAGAGGGTGGTCGTCACACCCCGTTCTTCAACGGCTACCGCCCGCAGTTCTACTTCCGCACCACCGACGTGACTGGCGCTTGCGAGCTGCCGGAAGGCACCGAGATGGTCATGCCGGGTGACAACGTGGCGATGACCGTTACGCTGATCGCGCCGATCGCGATGGAAGAAGGTCTGCGCTTTGCCGTCCGCGAAGGCGGCCGCACCGTCGGCGCCGGCGTCGTTTCCAAGATCATCGAGTAATTAAGTATGTCAGGACAAACGATTCGCATCCGGCTGAAGAGCTTCGATCACCGTCTGATCGACCGTTCGACCGCGGAGATCGTCGAGACCGCGCGCCGCAGTGGCGCGCGGATCAAGGGGCCGATCCCGCTGCCGACCCGCAAGGAGCGGTACACCGTACTGACCTCGCCGCACGTCAACAAGGACGCGCGTGACCAGTACGAGATCCGCACCCACAAGCGCGTACTCGACATCGTCGACCCGACCGACAAGACGGTCGACCTGTTGATGCAGCTTGACCTGGCAGCAGGCGTGGATGTTCAGATCCGTCTGAACTGATCCGCCCCCAGGGCACCCGAAACGCGCCGGCCAAAAGCCTTTTGGCCCGGCGCGTTTTCTGTTATAGTGCCGCGCTCTTGTTCAGCCCGATGCGTGCTCAAACCGCGTCGGGCTGGTTTTTTCCGGCGATCCGGTCAATCGAAATCGGCGTCGAAGTGCATAAGAGGAAACAACAATGGCTTTAGGTGTTGTCGGTCGTAAGGTCGGCATGACCCGAGTATTTGACGAGTCCGGTGCTTCCACGCCGGTCACCGTCATCGAGGTCGAGCCGAACCGTGTGACTCAGAAAAAGGTTGATGATGTCGACGGGTACACCGCGCTTCAGGTAACGGTCGGCGAGCGCCGCCCGGGCCGTGTGACTAAGCCGATGGCGGGTCACTTCGCCAACGCGTCCGTCGCTGCCGGTCGTGCCGTGCGCGAGTTCCGCGTGGACGAGGACGTGCTTGCCAACTACGAGGCGGGCAACGAAATCACGGTCGAGATCTTCAACGACGTGCCGGCGGTTGACGTCACCGGTACCAGCAAGGGTAAAGGCTTTGCGGGTACGGTTAAGCGTCACAACTTCCGTACGCAGGATGCCACTCACGGTAACTCGCTGTCCCACCGCGTGCCGGGTTCCATCGGTCAGAACCAGACCCCGGGTCGCGTGTTCAAGGGCAAGAAGATGGCCGGTCACATGGGTGACGAGCGCGTCTCCGCGATGAACCTCAAGGTGGTTCGCGTTGACGTCGAGAACGGTCTGCTGCTGGTCAAGGGTGCCGTTCCCGGCGCCACCGGTGGCGACGTGCTCGTTCGTCCCTCGGTCAAGATCAAAGCGTGAGGTCGGCAGGTATGGATATCCAAGTCAAGAACGGTTCCGCGCTGAACGTCTCCGAGCAGGTCTTCGGCCGGGAATACAACGAGGCGCTGGTTCACCAGGCCGTTGTCGCATTCCTCGCCGGTGGTCGCGCCGGTACCAAGAAGCAGCTGAGCCGCTCCGAAGTTTCCGGTGGCAACACCAAGCCGTGGCGTCAGAAGGGCACCGGGCGCGCCCGTGCGGGCACCACCCGTGGGCCGATCTGGCGCACCGGTGGCGTCACCTTCGCCGCTCGTCCGCGTGACTTTTCGCAGAAGATGAACCGCAAGGCGTACCGCGCCGCAATGCGTTCGATCTTCTCCGAGCTGCTGCGCCAGGATCGCCTGGTCGTGGTCGAGTCGTTGACCGTGGATGCCCCGAAGACCAAGCAGGTCGTCAAGGCACTCAACGATCTCGGTCTGGAAAAGGGCAAGCGCCTGATCGTCACCGAGGCGATGGACGAGGCACTGCTGCTGGGTTCCCGCAACGTGGTCGAGCTGGGTTACCGCACCGCCGGCACGCTGGACCCGGTCAGCCTGGTCGACGCCGACAAGGTCGTCATCACCCAGGGCGCGCTGAAGATGGTTGAGGAGTGGCTGTCATGAATTCGGAAATGCTTTACGACGTGCTGCGCGCCCCGGTGGTCACCGAAAAGACCGCCCGCGCCGGCGAGTTCAACCAGTACGTTTTCCAGGTGGCGACCTCCGCCTCCAAGCCGCAGATCAAGGCGGCCGTCGAGAAGGTGTTCGAGGTCAACGTCGAGGCCGTTCAGGTCGTCAACCAGCGGGGCAAGACCCGCCGCTTCCGCGGCATGCCGGGTCGTCGCGCCGACACCAAGAAGGCCTACGTCACGCTCGCCGAAGGTCAGACCATCGATTTCGGCGCGGCCGGCTAAACAGTAGGGGATTCAACTCATGGCTTTGAAAGTTGCAAAACCGACTTCTCCGGGTCGCCGTGGCGTCGTCGAGGTAGATCGTTCCAAGCTCTACAAGGGCAAGGGCTACGCGCCGCTGCTCGAGAAGAAGCATGGTTCGGGCGGCCGTAACAACGCCGGCCGCATCACCACCCGTCACGTGGGCGGTGGCCACAAGCAGCACTACCGCAAGATCGACTTCAAGCGCAACAAGGACGGTGTTCCCGCCCAGGTTGAGCGCATCGAGCACGATCCGAACCGCTCGGCGCACATCGCGCTGCTGAAGTACGCCGACGGCGAGCGTCGCTACATCATCGCGCCGCGTGGCGTCGAGGTGGGCCAGGCGATCGTTTCCGGCGTCGACGCGCCGATCCGTCCGGGCAACGCCCTGCCGCTGTACTCGATCCCGGTTGGTACCACCATCCACGCGATCGAGCTCAAGCCGGGCAAGGGCGCCCAGCTGGCACGCAGTGCCGGCGGCGCCGTCCAGCTGGTTGCTCGTGACGGCAACTACGCCACCCTGCGTCTGCGCTCCGGCGAGATGCGCAAGGTGCTCTCCGAGTGCCGTGCGACGGTGGGCGAGGTGTCCAACCAGGAGCACAGCCTTCGCCAGCTCGGCAAGGCCGGCGCCAAGCGCTGGCGCGGGGTTCGTCCCACCGTTCGCGGTGTGGTCATGAACCCGGTGGATCACCCGCACGGGGGTGGTGAAGGTCGCACCTCCGGCGGCCGTCATCCGGTCACGCCCTGGGGTGTGCCGACCAAGGGTTACAAGACGCGTACGAACAAGCGTACTGACAAGTACATCGTTCGCCGTCGTAACAAGAAATAACGCAATAAGAGGGCTTCAAGGTGCCACGTTCACTCAAGAAAGGTCCCTTCGTGGACCATCACCTGATGAAGAAAGTGGAAGAGGCCGCGGCCGCCAACAGCCGCCGGCCCATAAAGACCTGGTCGCGCCGCTCGATGATTCTTCCCGACATGATCGGGTTGACCATCGCGGTGCACAACGGTCGTCAGCACGTTCCGGTGCTGATCAACGAGAACATGGTTGGCCAGAAACTCGGCGAGTACGCACCCACGCGCACTTACCGTGGTCATGCCGCCGACAAGAAAGCCAAGCGTTAAGGAGGTTCCGTGATGCAAGCAGTAGCACTACACCGGTTTGCCCGGATCTCCCCGCAGAAGGCTCGCCTGGTGGCCGACCAGGTGCGTGGCGTCAATGTCGCCAACGCACTGGAGTCGCTCCAGTTCTCGACCAAGAAGGGTGCCGCGATCATTCGCAAGGTCGTCGAGTCGGCGATCGCGAATGCCGAAAACAACGAGGGCGCGGACGTCGACCGTCTGTGCATCTCCGAGATCATGGTCGACGAAGGCCCGACCCTGAAGCGATTCCGTGCGCGGGCGAAAGGCCGCGGTGTGCGGATCCTCAAGCGGACCAGCCACATCAAAGTCGTCGTCAGCGAGCGCTAAGGAGCAGTCATGGGTCACAAAGTACATCCGGTAGGCTTCCGGCTTGGGATCTCCTCCGACTGGAGCTCTCGCTGGTACGCCGACAACAAGAGTTTTTCCGAGCACCTCGAGCAGGACGTCCGTACGCGCAAGTACATTCGTCAGCGCCTGAAGGACGCTTCCGTCTCGCGGGTTCAGATCGAGCGCCCGGCCCGTTCGGCCGCGGTCACCATCCACACCGCGCGCCCGGGCATCGTCATCGGCCGCAAGGGTGAGGACATCGAGCGCCTGCGCACCGAGATCGCCCCGATGCTGGGCCTGGAGCGCAGCGCGGTGAAGGTCTCGGTCGAAGAGATCCGCAAGCCGGAGCTGGACGCGCAACTGGTCGCCGAGTCCATTGCTCAGCAGCTCGAGCGTCGCGTCATGTTCCGTCGTGCGATGAAGCGCGCGGTTCAGACCACCATGCGCCTCGGCGCGGGCGGCGTGAAGGTCAACGTGGCCGGTCGCCTGGGTGGCGCCGAGATCGCGCGTACCGAGTGGTACCGCGAGGGCCGCGTGCCGCTGCACACGCTGCGTGCGGATATCGATTACGGCATGGCAGAGGCCCAGACCACCTACGGCATCATCGGTGTCAAGGTCTGGATTTTCAAAGGCGAGGTGTTCGGTGTGCCGGGCAGCGACGACGGCAAGTCGGCCGCCTGATCAACGAATTGAAGTGGAGCTTTGAAAAATGCTGCTGCCAAAACGTACAAAATTCCGCAAGCAGTTCAAGGGCAAGAATCGCGGCGTTGCCAATAACGGCAACAAGGTGAGCTTCGGCGAATTCGGCCTGAAGACCCTTGAGCGCGGAAACATTACTTCCCGTCAGATCGAGGCCGGCCGTCGCGCCATCTCTCGTCACGTGAAGCGGGGCGGTAAGATCTGGATCCGGATCTTCCCGGACACCCCGATTACCCAGAAGCCCCTGGAAGTCCGTATGGGTAAGGGCAAGGGCAGCGTCGAGCACTGGGTTGCCAAGGTGCAGCCGGGCAAGATGCTGTATGAAATCGAGGGGGTCAGCGAGGACGTCGCGCGCGAGGCTTTCGAGCGCGCTTCCGCCAAGCTGCCCGTGAAGACCACGTTCGTAACACGGTTGGTGATGTGATGAAGGCAACAGAATTGCGTGAGAAATCCGTCGACGAGCTGCGCGAAGAGCTGCTGGCCGTCAAGCGCGAGCAATTCAACCTGCGCATGCAACATGCCACGGGCCAGGAAGTGAAGACTCACCTGGCGCGCGAGGCGCGTCGCAACGTTGCTCGTATCAAGACCGTGATTGCGGAAAAGGAGCGTGCCTGAGATGACGACGGTATCCGAAGAAAAGAATGTCCGCACCCGTGAAGGTGTGGTGGTCAGCGACAAGGGCGACAAGTCCATCACCGTCGCGGTCGAGCGTCGCGTGCAGCACCCGCTGTACGGCAAGTACATGACGCGCACCACCAAGCTGCGCGTGCACGACGAAGAGAACACCTGTCGCCAGGGCGACCGCGTTGAAGTTCGCGAGACGCGGCCGATCTCCAAAAACAAGAGCTGGACCCTGGTCCGCGTTGTCGAACGCTCTGCTGAGTAAGGAGTTTCGTCATGATTCAGATGCAAACAGTGCTGAATTCGGCAGATAACAGCGGCGCGCGCAAGGTCCAGTGCATCAAGGTGCTGGGTGGCTCGCATCGTCGTTACGCCGAGATCGGCGACGTAATCAAGGTGTCCGTGAAGGACGCGATCCCGCGTGGCCGCGTCAAGAAGGGCGAGGTCTACAACGCGGTGGTTGTCCGTACGGCCAAGGGCGTGCGTCGTCCGGACGGGTCGCTGATCCGGTTCGACGGCAACGCGGCGGTTCTTCTGAACGCCCAGCTGCAGCCGATCGGTACCCGGATCTTTGGCCCGGTCACCCGTGAGCTGCGTGGCGAGAAGTTCATGAAGATCGTCTCGCTCGCGCCAGAAGTGATTTAAGAGGGGGTCGAGATGCGCAAGATTCGCCAAGGCGACGACGTGGTCGTCGTCACCGGTAAAGACAAGGGGCGTCGCGGCACGGTGCTGCGGGTCGTCGAAGACGGAGCCCGAGTGGTCGTCGAAGGGGTCAACATGGTGAAGAAGCACCAGAAGCCCAATCCGATGATCGGTCGGACTGGCGGCATCATCGAAATGGAGAAGCCAGTTGATATCTCCAACGTGATGCTGTTTAATCCGGCCTCCGAAAAAGGCGACCGGGTCGGCTTCAAGACGCTTGAAGACGGTCGAAAGGTTCGTTATTTCAAATCCAACGGCGAAGTCGTTGACGCTTAACAGGAAACAGAGAAATGGCTCGACTTCAGGAATACTACTCCAAGACGTTGCGTGGCGAGCTCGCCAAGAAGCTCGAACTCGACAACGTAATGGCCGTTCCGAAGCTGACCAAGATTACGTTGAACATGGGCCTGGGTGATTCCGCTCGTGACAAGAAGGTAATCGATAACGCAGTGGAAGAACTCGGCCTGATCACCGGTCAAAAGCCGGTGGTGACGTATGCGCGCAAGTCGATCGCGGGCTTCAAGCTTCGCGAAGGCATGCCGCTGGGTGTCAAGGTCACCCTCAGGGGACGTACCATGTACGAATTCCTCGATCGGTTGATCCATGTGGCGAGTCCCCGCATCCGCGACTTCCGGGGTCTTTCCCCGAAGTCGTTCGATGGCCGTGGCAACTACAGCCTCGGGGTTCGCGAACAGATCATCTTCCCGGAAATTGATTTCGACAAGGTCGATCAGGTCCGGGGTATGGATATCACGATCACGACGACCGCGAAGGACAACGACCAGGCCCGGGCACTGCTCGACGGCTTCGGTTTCCCCTTCCGTCGTTAACAGAGACGAAACGAGACTATGGCTAAGAAAAGCATGATTGCTCGCGAGGTCAAGCGCCAGAAGCTTGCTCGCCAGTACGCCGACAAGCGCGCCAAGCTGCGCGCGATCGTCGCCGATCCCGAGGTGGATTTCGACGAGAAGATGGCGGCCTCCGCCGCGCTGGCCAAGCTGCCGCGTGATTCTTCTTACACCCGCCAGGTGCGCCGTTGTGCGCTGACCGGCCGTCCGAAGGGCGTCTACCGGAAGTTTGGCATGGGTCGCAACAAGCTGCGCCAACTGGCAATGGCCGGGGAAATCCCGGGCCTGCGCAAGTCGAGCTGGTAAGGAGAACGCGTTATGAGTATGAACGATCCGATCGCGGACATGCTGACGCGCATCCGCAACGGCCAGGCCGCGCGCAAGACCGAGGTCCGCATGCCGGCCTCCAAGTTCAAGAAGGCGGTTGCCGAGACCCTGCTTGCCGAGGGCTACGTGGCCGACGTCCGCGTCGAGGGCGACAAGAAGCCGACGCTGGTCATCGGCCTGCGTTACTTCGAGGGCAAGCCGGTCATCGAGAAGCTGAACCGCGTGTCCCGTCCGGGTTCGCGCAAGTTCTTCGGCGCCGAGAACCTGCCGCAGGTCATCGGTGGCCTCGGCGTTGCCGTGGTTTCCACCTCCGAGGGTGTGATGCCGGACCGTGAAGCACGTCGCCGCAACATCGGTGGCGAAGTCGTCTGCTTTGTATCGTAACCGGTTGGGGGATTTATGAGTCGAGTAGCACGAAAGCCGGTCGCGGTCCCCAAGGGTGTCGAGGTCAAGCTCGAAGACCAGGTTCTGTCCTTCAAGGGAAAGAACGGTGAGCTGACCCTGAACGTACACCCGACGGTCGGCGTGACCTTCGAGGACAACCAGATCCGGTTCACTCCGAACAGCGAAGACAACATCCCGATGGCGGGTACCATGCGCTCTCTGGCACAGGGCAGCGTTGACGGTGTCGCCAACGGGTTCGAGATCAAGCTTCAACTGGTCGGCGTCGGTTACCGCGCTCAGGTCCAGGGCCGTACCCTGAATCTGCAGCTGGGTTTCTCGCATCCGATCGACTACCCGCTGCCGGACGGTGTCACCGCGGAAACCCCGTCGGCGACCGAAATCGTCATCAAGGGCGCGGACAAGCAGAAGGTCGGCCAGGTGGCTTCCAATGTGCGGGCGCTGCGTCCGCCGGAGCCTTACAAGGGTAAGGGCGTGAAGTACGCGGATGAGCGCATCCTGCGTAAGGAAGCCAAGAAGAAATAATCGAGGGTGACGCGATGAACGAAAGTACCAAACAGCGGCTGCGCCGCGCACGTCGCGCCCGGGCCAAGATCAAGCAGCTCGGCGTGCATCGCCTGAGCGTGCACCGGAGCAGCAACCACACCTACGCCCAGGTCTTCGCACCGGAAGGCCAGGTGGTAGCGACCGCCTCCACGGTCGGCAAGGGCGTGCTCGCCGATGGCGAGTACGGTGGCAACGTCGCCGCCGCCAAGAAGGTGGGCGAGGCCATCGCCAAGGCCGCCCTGGAAAAGGGCATCGAGTCCGTGGCGTTCGATCGCTCGGGTTTCATTTACCACGGGCGTGTCAAGGCAGTTGCCGACGCGGCACGCGAAGCCGGCCTGAAGTTCTAAAGAGGTGTAAGCAATGAGCCGTAATGCAAACGACGTCTCGAACGAAGGCCTGATCGAGAAGCTGGTCACGATCAACCGCGTGTCCAAGGTGGTCAAGGGTGGTCGCCAGTTCTCGTTCACCGCGCTGACCGTGGTGGGTGACGGCGAAGGCCGGGTTGGCTATGGCTACGGCAAGGCCAAAGAAGTCCCGGCTGCGATCCAGAAGGCCATGGACCGTGCTCGCAACAGCATGATCGATGTGCCCCTGCGTGACGGAACCCTGTACTATCAGACCAAGGGTCGTCACGGCGCCGGTCGAGTATTCATGAAGCCGGCCTCCGAAGGTACCGGTGTCATCGCCGGTGGCGCGATGCGCGCCGTGTTCGAGGCAGCCGGTGTGCGCAACGTTCTGGCCAAGTGCATCGGGACCCGCAATCACATGAACGTGATTCGGGCGACCATCAACGGTCTCTCCCAGATCCAGTCGCCGGAAGCGGTCGCCGCCAAGCGCGGCAAGCGCGTCGAGGAAATCCTGGGGGATGAGGCATGAGTCAGAAGGCTAATGGCAAGATCCGGGTGCGCCTGGTTCGGTCGATGAACAATCGGCTCGAATCCCACAAGGCCTGCGTTCGCGGGCTGGGCATCCGCCGTATGCACCAAGAGGTGGAAGTGGCCGATACCCCGGAGAACCGGGGCATGATCAATCGCGTCCACTACATGCTCGACGTACAGGAAGCGAAGTAATGCGTTTGAACAAACTTTCCCCCGCCGAGGGTAGCCGCAAGGACGCCAACCGCGTCGGTCGCGGCATCGGTTCCGGGCTGGGCAAGACTGGCGGTCGTGGTCACAAGGGCCAGAAGTCCCGCTCCGGCGGCTTCCACAAGACCGGCTTCGAAGGCGGTCAGATGCCGCTGCAGCGTCGCCTGCCGAAGATGGGCTTCAAGGCGGCCAAGTCGCTGTATCGCGCCGAGATCCGCACCGCGGAACTCAACCGGCTCGACGGCGAGGTCACGCTCGAGTCCCTCAAGGCCGCGAACCTGATCCGCAACGACGTCAAGAGCGTCAAGATCATCCTGCAGGGTGACGTGGAGAAGAAGCTGCAGGTCAAGGGTCTGGCGATCACCAAGGGTGCCCGCCAGGCGATTGAAGCCGCCGGTGGTTCAGCGGAGTAAGGTGTGGCACAGGCAAACTCAGGGATAGGCGCACTTGCCGGGGCCGGTCGGTTGACCGAGCTCCGGCAACGTATTTTCTTCGTCATCATGGTGCTCGTGGTGTACCGCATCGGGACGTTCATCCCGCTGCCGGGCATCGACGTGGACGTCATGAAGGCGCTGTTCGAGCAGAACTCCGGCGGGATCCTGGGCATGGTGAACATGTTCTCCGGCGGGGCGCTCTCGCGCATGTCCCTGTTTGCCCTGGGTGTGATGCCGTACATCTCGGCGGCGATCATCGTCCAACTGCTCACCGCGGTGGTGCCCTCGCTGGAGAAGCTGAAGAAGGAAGGCGAGGCCGGTCGGCGCAAGATCACTCAGTACACCCGCTACGGCACGCTCGGCCTGGGCCTGGTCCAGGCGTTGGGCGTATCGATCGCGTTGCAGGGTCAGTCGGTCGGTGGGTCGCCGCTGGTGTTCGCGCCGGGCATCGGTTTCGTGTTCATTGCCACCCTGACGCTGGTGAGCGGCACCATGCTGCTGGTCTGGCTAGGTGAGCAGATTACCGAGCGCGGTGTGGGCAACGGCATCTCCCTGATCATCTTCGCCGGGATCGTGGCCGGCCTGCCCAGCGCGATCGGCGGCACGGCCGAGCTGGTGCGCACCGGTGAGTTGCATGTCTTCACCATGCTGATCCTGGGCGTGCTGATCCTCGCGGTGACCGCCTTCGTGGTCTTTGTCGAGCGTGGCCAGCGCCGCATCACGGTGAACTACGCGCGGCGCCAGCAGGGTCGCGGCATGGCCGGACAGCAGTCGTCCCACCTGCCGTTGAAGTTGAACATGGCCGGGGTCATCCCGCCGATCTTCGCCTCGAGCATCATCCTGTTCCCGGCGACGGTGGGTAACTGGTTCGGTCAGCAGGAAGGCATGGGTTGGCTCGCCGACCTGTCGAACACCCTCTCGCCGGGTCAGCCGCTGTATGTGCTGTTCTATGCCGCGGCGATCATCTTCTTCTGCTTCTTCTACACCGCGTTGGTGTTTAATGCCCGCGAAACCGCGGACAACCTGAAGCGTTCGGGCGCGTTCGTGCCGGGTATTCGCCCGGGTGAGCAGACCGCCCGCTACGTGGACAAGGTGTTGACCCGCCTGACGTTCTGGGGCGCGATCTACATCACCGCGGTCTGCCTGTTGCCGGAATTCCTGATCCTGTACTGGAACGTGCCGTTCTACTTCGGCGGCACCTCCCTGCTGATCATCGTGATCGTGCTGATGGACTTCATGTCGCAGGTCCAGTCGCACCTGGTTTCGCACCAGTACGACAGCCTGGTTCGCAAGGCACATTTCAAGAACGGGCTGTAATCGACGGCCCGTCGTTTCCGTTTGCTATTGACGGCGCGTTGCGTTAAGCTCTCGCGCTCTTTTTTGGGGTGATATATCGATGGCACGTATTGCTGGGATCAACATTCCCGTTCAGAAACATGTGGTCATTGGCCTGACTTCCATCTACGGAATCGGTCGGACCCGCGCCAAGCAGATCTGCGAAGCCACCGGCGTGGCCGAGGATCGCAAGGTGCGCGACCTGTCCGAGGCAGAGGTTGAGGCCCTGCGTGCGGAAGTCGGCAAGTATGTAGTCGAAGGCGACCTGCGTCGCGACGTCTCCATGAACATCAAGCGTCTGATGGACCTTGGTTGCTATCGTGGTCTGCGTCATCGCCGTGGTCTGCCGCTGCGTGGTCAGCGCACACGCACGAACGCACGGACTCGCAAGGGTCCGCGTCGCCTGGTCAAGCGCTAATCAGGCTTAATATTCTTTCGAGAGTAGGATTTTAATGGCTAAAGCAAGTCAAACTACCCGTAAAAAGGTAAAACGCGTCGTCACCGATGCGATCGCGCATATCCATGCGTCGTTCAACAACACGATCGTGACGATCACCGACCGTCAGGGCAACACCCTCAGCTGGGCGACTTCCGGAGGCTCGGGTTTCCGCGGTTCCCGCAAGTCGACCCCGTTCGCCGCCCAGGTGGCGGCCGAACGTGCCGGCGAGGCGGCCAAGGTGTATGGGGTCAAGAACGTCGACGTTGAAGTGAAGGGCCCCGGCCCGGGTCGCGAGTCGACCATCCGCGCGCTGAACGCCGTGGGCTTCAAGGTGGGCGTGATCACCGACGTTACCCCCATCCCGCACAATGGTTGCCGTCCGCCCAAAAAGCGTCGCGTTTGACGGTGCGTTCGTAAGGAGTATTTGACTTATGGCTCGTTATCTCGGTCCTACTTGTAAACTCGCCCGTCGCGAGGGCACGGATCTTTTCCTCAAGTCCGGCGTCCGCGCACTGGAAGACAAGTGCCACCACGACCGCGCCCCTGGTCAGCACGGCTCCGGCCGTCGCCAGAAGGTGTCGGACTACGGTCTGCAGCTGCGCGAAAAGCAGAAGCTGCGCCGCATCTACGGCGTTCTCGAGCGCCAGTTCCGCAACTACTACAAGCGCGCTGCGCAGATGAAGGGCTCCACCGGCGAGAACCTTCTGCAGATCCTCGAGTGCCGCCTGGACAACGTCGCGTACCGCATGGGCTTCGGCGCGACCCGCGCCGAGGCGCGTCAGCTGGTCTCGCATCGCGGCCTGCTGGTCAACGGCGAGGTGGTTAACATCCCGTCCTACCAGGTGGCCGCTGACGACGTGGTTTCCGTTCGCGAAAAGGCGAAGAAGCAGCAGCGCGTCAAGGATGCCCTCGAGCTGGCCGCCCAGCGCGAAATCGTGCCGTGGGTCTCGGTCGATTCCAGCAAGATGGAAGGCGTCTTCAAGGCCGTCCCGACTCGGGATGAACTGCCGGCGGACATCAACGAATCGCTCGTTGTCGAGCTGTATTCGAAGTAAACGGTTTTCGGGGGTACGTAATGCAACTGGGTTCTACAGAGCTTCTCAAGCCGCGCCTGGTCGACGTGGAAACGATCGACGACACCCATGCGCGCGTCGTACTGGAGCCGTTGGAGCGTGGGTTTGGCTACACGCTGGGCAATGCGTTGCGGCGTATCCTGCTCTCGTCCATCCCGGGCGTGGCCGTCACTGAGGCGGAAATCGAAGGCATCCTGCACGAGTACAGTGCCCTCGAGGGTGTCCAGGAGGACGTGCTCGAGATCCTGCTCAACCTCAAGGGCCTGTCGATCACGATGCACGGCCGCGACGAAGCGGTACTGAGCATCAAGAAGACCGGGCCGGGAACCGTGACCGCCGCCGACATCAAGGCGGATCACTCGGTCGAGATCATGAATCCGGATCACGTCATCGCCACCCTGCGCGACGACGCCGAGCTGAACATGACCTTCAAGGTCGAGCGTGGCATGGGCTATGTCCCGGCCAGCGCCCGTCGTGAAGACGAGGAGACGACCGTCGGTCGCCTGCTGATCGACGCGTCGTTCTCGCCGCTGCGTCGCGTGGCCTACTCGGTCGAGCGGGCGCGTGTTGAGCAGCGCACTGACCTTGACTCGCTGGTGCTCGACATCGAGACCAACGGTTCGATCTCCGCCGAGGACGCGATCCGCCAGGCGGCCGGCATCCTGGTTGACCAGCTGTCCGTTCTGGTCGATCTCAAGGCCGAGAAGGCCGAGCCGGTCGAGGAGCAGGCCCCGTCGGTCGATCCGGTGCTGCTGCGCCCGGTAGACGACCTGGAGCTGACCGTGCGTTCGGCCAACTGCCTCAAGGCGGAGAACATCTACTACATCGGCGACCTGATCCAGCGGTCGGAAATGGAATTGCTCAAGACCCCGAACCTTGGCAAGAAGTCCCTGACGGAGATCAAGGACGTGCTCGCCAAGCAGGGCCTGTCCCTGGGGCAGAAACTGGAGAACTGGCCGCCGGCCGAGCTCCAGAATCTGAGCGAATCCAAGATTTGAACGAAATTTTTTGGAGTATTTGACATGCGTCATCGTCAATCCGGTCGGCAGTTGGGTCGCAACGCCTCGCAGCGCAAGGCGCTGATGCGTTCGCTCACCAACGCCCTGATCGAGCACGAGGTCATCAAGACCACGGTTCCCAAGGCCAAAGAGCTGCGTCGCGTCGCCGAGCCGCTGATCACCCTGGCGAAGGAAGACAGCGTCCATGCACGCCGTCAGGCCTTCGCGAAGGTCGGCAACAAGGCCACCGTCGGCAAGCTGTTCACCGACGTCGGTCCGCGCTTCAAAGAGCGCAACGGTGGCTACCTGCGCATCCTCAAGTGCGGCTACCGCGCCGGGGACGCCGCCCCGATGGCCTACGTCGAACTGGTCGAGCGTAGCGCCGAGCCGGCCGAAGTGGCCGAAGAGGCTGCCGCCGAGTAAGGGCACGGTGTGCCCCGCGCCGCCGGGCCGTCGAGGCCTGGCAATGAAAAAAGCCCGCCATCCGGCGGGCTTTTTGTATGCAGTGGCCGTCGATCCGTCAGCTGCCCACGGTCTCTGTCAGCATGTTGTTCATCGTCTTCTCGACCTCGGCGGCGACCTTGGCGAGGTTGGCGTCGTCGCTAAGCATCGCGAGCATGGCGGTGGGACGGATCATGGAGACGATCACGTCGCCGTCACGCTCGTAGACCGCAATCCGACAGGGCAGGGCATTCGCGAGATCCATGCGCACGGCCAATACCTCGGCCGCGCGCTTGGGGTTGCACACTTCGAAGACACGGCATTGCGGCGCAAAGTCCACGCCCTTGGCGTTGAGGGTGCCGTGGATGTCGTGGGTGTGCAGCAGTCCGAAGCCGTTCGCCGGTACCGCGTCGTGTAGGCGCTGGCAGGTGGTCTCGAAATCGTGCGGGCTCTTGTGTTCGTCGATCATGGATCGTTGTCTCCGATTCGGGTTTGGTCGAGGCTAGCTTAGCAAACCGCGGTTGGCCTTCCTCGGGTGGTCCGGTTGCGCACGGCCACCGGGTCTCCTAGGATGCAAAAGGTTTCGTGGCGGCCGATATACGGGGGTCCCCATGATTGTGGAACTTTCCCGTCGATCGGCCTGTCGCATGTTTCTATCGGGGATCGGCACCCGGCACTCCCCGGTGCAAAGCCGAATCATTTAAACGAGGAGTAATTGCATGTCCGTTTGGAACCAGAAGTTGCGCAAATCCATGATGGCTGCCGGCGTCTCCGCTGCGCTCGCCTTCAGCGGCGCGGCCGTGGCTCAGCAGGGCGGTCAGGCTGCCCCGCATGGTGGTCAACAGGGCCAGATGCCTGAAATGACCGACGAGCAGCGCCAGCTGATGGAAGAGATGCGCTCGGTTCAACAGGAGCTCCAGCAGACGCAGGCAAAACTGAGCGAAATGGAACAGCAGGCCTACGAGAACAACCCGGAGCTGGGTGAGAAGCGCGAGGCGCTTCAGGCCAAGATCGCCGAGAAGATGTCCAGCAGCGGTTACGATGCCGAGAAGGAATTCGAAGAGATGAAGGCCACCATGGCCAAGTACCAGGGTGGCGAGCAGCAGCCGTCCGAGGAGGAGGTCAAGGCATTCCGCCAGCAGCAGCAGGAGTTCCAGCAGCGTCAGCAGCAGGCCTTCCAGGACGAGGAAGTCCAGAGCATGGCGCAGGACCTGCGTGGTGAGGTCGAGCAGGTGATGAAGGAGAACAACCCGCAGGCCAAGGACCTGTTCGCGAAGATGGAACGCCAGGCCGAGGAAATGCAGCAGCTGCGCGAAAAGGCCATGGAGATGCGTCAGGGCGGTTAATCGTCCGTCGCACGTCGAGGCGATAAGGGCCGATCCCTGGCGGGGTCGGCTTTTTTATTGTCTTGCCACTGCGTCTCGGGTGGGTCGGCTCAATCGTCGCTGTAGCCCGGTTCGGTGGCGCCGAAGAAGGCTTCCTTGAGCTTCTGAAGTTCGTCTCGGGCCTGGGCGGCCGCCTCGAACTCCAGGTCGCGGGCATGCCGATGCATGTCGGACTCGAGCTGCTTGATCCGCTTGGCCGCCTGGTCGGGTGACAGGGTGGCGTAGTCGGCCGGCGCCTCGGCCGCCTTGTCCGCCCCGCGACGCTTGCGCCCCGGGCGGGCGCCGGGGATCCGGGATTCGCCGGCCTCGAGGATATCCTGGACGCTTTTCTCGATGCCGCGCGGCGTGATGCCCATCGCCTCGTTGTGTGCCAGCTGTTTCTCGCGGCGGCGCTCGGTCTCGTCGATCGCCTTGCGCATGGCATCCGTGATGGTGTCGCCGTACAGGATCGCCTTGCCCTCTAGGTTGCGCGCGGCCCGGCCGATGGTCTGGATCAGCGAGCGTTCCGAGCGCAGGAACCCCTGCTTGTCGGCATCGAGGATGCCGATCAGCGACACCTCGGGGATGTCGAGCCCCTCGCGCAGCAGGTTGATGCCCACCAGCACGTCGAATTCGCCCAGGCGCAGGTCCTGGATGATCTCGACGCGTTCGACCGTGTCGATGTCCGAGTGCAGGTAGCGCACGCGCACGTCGTGCTCCATCAGGTAGTCGGTCAGGTCCTCGGCCATGCGCTTGGTGAGCACGGTGACCAGCACCCGCTGGTTCTTCTCGGCCCGCAGGCGGATCTCGGAGAGCAGGTCGTCGACCTGGCTCGCGACCGGGCGAACCTCGATCTGCGGATCGACCAGCCCGGTGGGGCGGACCACCTGCTCGGCGACCTGGTCGGCGTGCGCCTCCTCGTAGGGGCCGGGCGTGGCCGAGACGTAGACGGTCTGCGGCATCAGTCGCTCGAACTCCTCGAACTTCAGCGGCCGGTTGTCCAGCGCCGAGGGCAGGCGGAAACCGAAGTTGACCAGCGTTTCCTTGCGCGAACGGTCGCCCTTGTACATGCCGCCCAGTTGCGGGACGGTCACGTGGGACTCGTCGATGATCAGCAGCGCATCGGACGGCAGGTAGTCGTAGAGACACGGCGGCGGCTCGCCCGGCTGGCGCCCGGAGAGATAGCGCGAGTAGTTCTCGATGCCGTTGCAGTAGCCGAGCTCCTGGATCATCTCGATGTCGAAGCGGGTGCGTTGGGCCAGCCGCTGCGCCTCGACCAGCTTGTTCTGCGATTCGAGGTCCTCGAGGCGCTCGCCCAGCTCGATCTTGATTTGCTCGATCGCGTGCAGCAGCCGCTCGCGCGGCGTGACGTAGTGCGAGGAGGGGTAGACCGTGTAGCGCGGCACCCGGCGGCGCACCTGGCCGGTGAGCGGGTCGAACAGCGTGATCTGCTCGATCTCGTCGTCGAACAGCTCGATGCGCACGCCCTCGTCGTCGGCCTCGGCCGGGTGGATGTCGATCACGTCGCCGCGCACGCGGTAGGTGCCGCGGCGGAATTCCATGTCGTTGCGGGTGTACTGCATCTCGGCCAGCCGGCGGACGATCTGGCGCTGGGTGACGTGATCGCCGCGCACCAGGTGCAGGATCATCTTGAGATAGGCCTCGGGATCGCCCAGGCCGTAGATCGACGAGACGGTGGCGACGATGATCACGTCGCGGCGCTCGAACAGCGCCTTGGTGGCCGACAGGCGCATCTGCTCGATGTGCTCGTTCACCGAGGCGTCCTTCTCGATGAAGGTGTCCGAGGCCGGCACGTAGGCCTCGGGCTGGTAGTAGTCGTAGTAGGAGACGAAATACTCCACCGCGTTGTGCGGGAAGAAGCCCTTCAGCTCGCCGTACAGCTGCGCGGCCAGTGTCTTGTTGGGCGCGAGCACCATCGCCGGGCGCTGCACCTCGTTGATCACGTTGGCCATCGTGAAGGTCTTGCCCGAGCCGGTCACCCCGAGCAGGGTCTGGTGCATCAGCCCGTCGTTGAGGCCCTCGACGAGGGTCTCGATGGCGCGGGGCTGGTCGCCGGCCGGCTGGTAGTCTGTCGCGATCTGGAAACGGTGTTCTGACATGGGGTGGGAGTATATAGGTTGGAGCCACGCCTTTCCGGCGGCGCGGCCCGACGAACCCAGACCGAGCGGACGATGTGCCGACAGGGCGCCGCGCAAACCGGGGCGCTGCGTGCGTACACCGCCCGTTGGCTGGCCTCGCCGGCAGGCGTTCAACCGGGGCCGCGGCAAGCCGAACTGGCCGGTGTGAACCGGCCCGGACGGCGCGGGTCAGGGGCGATTGCGGCGATGCGGCGGATTGTCGCCGGGCGGCCGGCGCTGCCGGGCTTGCCGGCGTGTCCGCCCGCGGGGTTGCCGATTCTCGCCGGGCAATCACCCCGCCTTCGAATCGGGGGGCGTGTGGCGCTTCGGTCGGGAAGCCAGAGTCATTGGCTATTCGTGCCGGGTTTCCTTTATGATGGCCGGCTATATCACTCGCCGACACGTCAGATTAAGTCCGTGTTTCGCGAGCGACTTTCCAGACGCACTTTTCAGGTATCCATGACCGATTCAAACCTCGAAGACCCGAACGCCCCGCGCGAGGCCGAGAAATACGACAACCCCGTCGCCAGCCGCGAGTTCCTGCTCGAGCTCTTGGGCAAGCAGGACGGGCCGATCACGCTCAACAAGCTGATCAGCGAGCTCGGCTACGACGGTGACGAGGAGCGCATCGAAGGCCTGCGCCGTCGCCTGCGGGCCATGGAGCGCGACGGCCAGGCCATCCGCAACCGCCGCGGCGGCTACGTGCCGGTGACCAAGGCCGAGCTGGTGCGCGGCCGGGTGATCGGCCATCGCGACGGCTTCGGCTTCCTGGTGCCGGACGAGGGCGGCAACGACGTGTTCCTCTCGCCGCGCGTCATGCGTGCCCTGCTGCACGGCGACCGTGCCGTGGTGCAGGTGGTCGGCGAGGACCGTCGCGGTCGCCCCGAGGGCGCGCTGGTCGAGGTGATCGAGCGGGCCAACGCCGAGGTCGTCGGTCGGCTGGTGATCGAGGCCGGCGTGGCCTTCGTCATCCCCGACAACAAGCGCATGACCCAGGACGTGCTGATCCCGATGGAGGCACTGGGTGGGGCGACCGACGGCCAGATCGTCCGCGTCGCGCTGGTCGAGCAGCCCACCCAGCGGCACAAGCCGGTCGGCAAGGTCGTCGAGGTGCTGGGCGCCCACATGTCGCCGGGCATGGAGATCGACGTCGCCATCCGCGCCCACGGCATCCCCCACGAGTGGCCCGAGCCGGTTCAGCGCCACGTCGAGGGCATGAGCGACCAGGTCGCCGAGGCAGACAAGATCGGCCGCGTCGACCTGCGTGACGTGCCGCTGGTCACCATCGACGGCTCGGATTCCAAGGATCTCGACGACGCGGTCTTCTGCGAGCCGACCCCGAAGGGCTTCCGCCTGTTGGTGGCGATCGCCGACGTCTCGCATTACGTGCGCATCGGCTCGGCGCTCGACGAGGAAGGCTTCCGCCGCGCGACCTCCGTGTACTTCCCGGGACGCGTGGTGCCGATGCTCCCGGAGATCCTCTCCAACGGCCTGTGCTCGGTGAACCCGGACGTCGATCGCCTCTGCCTCTGCGCCGAGATGCTGATCAACGGCCAGGGCCAGATCATCCGCTCGCGCTTCTTCGAGGGCGTCATGCGGAGCCACGCGCGCCTGACCTACGACAGCGTCGCGGCCATGCTGCTCGACAACGACCAGGCCGAGCGCGAGAAGTACAACCACGTCATCAAGCCGGTCGAGGCGCTGCACGACCTCTACAAGGTGCTGCGCGCCGAGCGCGAATCGCGCGGGGCGATCGACTTCGACACCATCGAGACCAAGATCGTCTTCGGCGATAACCGCAAGATCGAGGCGATCGTGCCCTACGAGCGCAACGACGCGCACAAGATCATCGAGGAATGCATGATCGCGGCGAACGTGGCCGCCGGTCGCTTCCTCGCCCGGCGCAAGATCCCGTCGCTCTACCGCGTCCACGACCGCCCAGGCGCCGAGAAGATCGACGACCTGCGCGCCGCGCTCAAGGAAAAGGGCCTGACCCTCGGTGGCGGCGAGAAGCCGACCCCGGCGGACTTCAACGCCCTGATCGAGGAGGCCAAGGGTCGCCCGGACTTCGCCACCGTCCAGACCCTGCTGCTGCGCTCGCTGCAGCAGGCGGTCTACGCGCCGGACAACCTCGGTCACTTCGGCCTGGCCCACGAGCACTACGCCCACTTCACCTCGCCGATCCGTCGCTACCCGGACCTGATGGTGCACCGCGCCATCCGGCACGTGCTGCGCACCGGGGCCGCGGAGAACTTCCCGTACAGCCAGGAAGAGATGGTCCTGATCGGCGAGCACTGCTCGAACAACGAGCGCCGCGCCGACGAGGCCACGCGCGATGCCACCGACTGGCTCAAGTGCGAGTTCATGCTCGACAAGGTCGGCAACGTCTACGAGGGCCGCGTGGCCTCCGTGCTGGGCTTCGGTCTGTTCGTCGAGCTCAAGGACTTCTTCGTCGAGGGCCTGTTGCACATCACCGCCCTCAAGCGGGACTTCTACCACTTCGATCCGGTCAGCGTCTCGCTCAAGGGCGAGCGCAGTGGCAAGACCTACTCGCTCAACGACACCATCCGCGTGCGCGTCGCGCGGGTCGACCTCGACGAGCGCAAGATCGACTTCATGCTGCCCGAGGACGAGGAAGGCACGGGCGACGACGAATCGGGTCGCGACGAGGGCAAGTCCCCGAAGGGCGCCGGTGAGTCGGATGATGGCGCCTCGACCGACGAGGGCAACGGTGGCGGCAAGAAGCGCCGCCCGCGTCGGCGTCGTCGCAAGCCCAAGGGCGATGGCAACGCCGAGCAGGGCGAGGGTCAATCGGGCGGCGAGTCCGGTGACAAGCGTCCGGGCAAGGGTGACGACTCCGCCGCTACCCCGACCGACTGAGCCGCTGTCCGATGGCTCGCCCGGATGCAATCGACTGGATCGGCGGCTTTCACGCCGTCGAGGCCGCGCTGCGTGAGCGACCCGAGCGGGTCGAGCGGGTGGCCCTGTCCGGGCGGGACGACCGCCGCGCCCGTCGTCTGCAGGCGCTGGCCGAGCGGGCCGGGGTCCCCGTGGAGTCGCGCGACGAGGCCTGGTTCGACACGCTGCGCAGCGACGGCAAGCCATTGCGTCACCAGGGCGTGGTCGCCCGGGTCGCGCTGGGCCAGGCCGGCGACGAGCACGACCTGTCGGCCTTGCTCGATGCGGCCGACGAGCCGCCGCTGCTGCTGGTCCTCGATGGCGTGACCGACCCGCACAACCTCGGCGCCTGCCTGCGGGCCGCCGAGGCCGCCGGGGTGCTCGCGGTGGTCGCGCCCAAGGATCGGGCCTGCGGACTGACCCCCGCCGCCCGCAAGACTTCGGCCGGTTCCGCCGAGCGACTGCCGTTCATCCAGGTGACCAACCTCGCCCGCACGCTCGCCGACCTAAAGGCGCGCGATGTCTGGATCGTCGGGGCCGCCGGCGAGGGGCCGGTCTCCCTCTACGAGAGCGACTTCGCCTGCGAGCCGGTCGCCCTGGTGATGGGGGCCGAGGGCGGTGGCCTGCGCCGCCTGACCCGCGAGCGCTGCGACCAGCTGATCCATATCCCGATGGCGCCGAGTGTCGAGAGCCTCAATGTCTCGGTGGCGTCGGCCGTCTGCCTGTTCGAGTTCCGTCGCCAGCGACTGGCGGCGGCCGGCTGACACGACCGCCGGGATTCGTGTCGCGACGGGCGGCTCGCCGCTGCCTTCGAAACCGCCCCGCGTTTCCGGTAAAATGCCGGCCGAATCATTTCAATGTGGTCCGGTGTTCTCGTCCACGCCGACGAACGCCCACCAGGGAGTCAGCAGCCGCCATGAACCTTTCCGACCGGGTCCGCCGGGTCCGTCCCTCACCGACACTTGCCGTCACCGCCAAGGCCGCCGAGCTGCGTGCCGCCGGCCGCGACATCATCAGCCTCGGTGCCGGCGAGCCGGACTTCGACACCCCGAAGCACATCGGTGAGGCGGGTATCCAGGCGATCCGCGACGGCTTCACGCGCTACACCGCGGTCGAGGGCATCGTCGAGCTGCGTCAGGCCATCGTCGACAAGCTCAAGAACGACCAGGGGCTCGAATACGGCCTCGACCAGGTCATCGTCTCCACCGGCGGCAAGCAGAGCATCTTCAACCTCTGCCAGGCGCTGCTCAATCCGGGCGACGAGGCGATCATCACGGCCCCCTACTGGGTCTCCTACCCCGACATGGTGCGCCTGGCGGGTGGCGAGCCGGTGATCGTCTCCGCCGGCCAGGACCAGGGCTTCAAGATGAGCCCGCGCCAGCTGGCCGCCTCGATCACCGACAAGACCCGGCTGGTGATGCTCAACAGCCCCTCCAACCCCACCGGCGTGGCTTACACCCGCGAGGACTGGGCCCAGCTGGCGGACGTCCTGCGCGATCACCCCGAGATCGTGATCGCCACCGACGACATGTACGAGAAGATCCTCTGGGCCGACGAGCCGTTCTCGAACATCGCGATGGTGGCGCCGGATCTCCTGCCGCGCACCGTGGTCCTGAACGGCGTGAGCAAGGCCTACGCCATGACCGGCTGGCGGATCGGCTACGCGGCGGGCCCGGCCGACCTGATCAAGGCGATGAAGGTGATCCAGTCGCAGAGCACCTCGGGTGCCTGCTCGATTGCCCAGAAGGCGGCCTGCGAGGCGATCGCCGGCGACCAGTCGGAGATCGACGCGATGGTGAGCGCCTTCCGCGAGCGCCACGACTTCATCGTCGATGCGCTCAACGAGTTGCCGGGCGTGTCCTGCCTGCCCGGGCAGGGCGCCTTCTACAGTTTCCCGGACGTCTCCGCGGCCATGAAGGCCCTGGGCGTCGAGGACGACGTCGCCTTCTCCGAGCACCTGCTCGAACAAGCCGGCGTCGCCGTGGTGCCGGGGTCGGCCTTCGGCGCCCCGGGTCACGTCCGCCTGAGTTACGCGACCAGCCTGGATGCGCTGCGCGAGGCCATCGACCGGATCCGCGCGGTCCTGTCGGCGGCCTGACCGACACCGTTTTTTCTATGGCGGCCGGCAGGGAGGCTGGTCGTATTTCACTGCCTGCATTTCAAGCCCGAAGGGTTGGGAGTTGATTGATGGATGAGAACCGCAAGAAGGCCCTGAGCGCCGCCCTGTCGCAGATCGAACGCCAGTTCGGCAAGGGGGCGGTGATGCGCATGAACGACGAGGGACGACGGAATGTCCCGGCCATCAGCACCGGCTCGATCTCGTTGGATGCCGCACTCGGCATCGGCGGCCTGCCGCGCGGCCGCGTGGTCGAGATCTACGGCCCGGAGTCCTCGGGCAAGACCACGCTCACCCTGCAGGTGCTGGCCCAGGCGCAGAAGGCCGGCGGCACCTGCGCGTTCATCGATGCCGAGCACGCGCTCGACCCGACCTACGCCGAGAAGCTGGGCGTGAACGTCGACGACCTGCTGGTCTCCCAGCCGGACACCGGCGAGCAGGCACTCGAGATCGCCGACATGCTGGTGCGCTCCGGTGCGGTGGACGCCGTGGTGGTCGACTCGGTCGCCGCCCTGGTGCCCAAGGCCGAGATCGAGGGCGAGATGGGTGACAGCCACGTCGGCCTGCAGGCCCGCCTGATGAGCCAGGCGCTGCGCAAGCTGACCGGCAACATCAAGCGCACCAACTGCATGGTGATGTTCATCAACCAGATCCGGATGAAGATCGGCGTCACCTACGGCAGCCCGGAGACCACCACCGGCGGCAACGCGCTCAAGTTCTACTCCTCCGTGCGACTCGACATCCGTCGCGTCGGCGCGGTGAAGAAGGGCGAAGAGGTCATCGGCAACCAGACCCGCATCAAGGTGGTCAAGAACAAGATGGCGCCGCCGTTCAAGGTGGTCGACTGCGACATCCTCTACGGCGAGGGCATCTCGCACCTGCTCGAGCTGGTGGACCTGGGCGCCAAGCACGGCATCATCCAGAAGGCCGGTGCGTGGTACTCCTACGGCGACACTCGCATCGGCCAGGGCAAGGACAACGCGCGCCAGTTCCTGGCGGAGAACCCGGAGATTGCCGAGGAGATCGAGGCGCAGGTGCGCGAGATCATGATGCCCAAGCCGGCCCCGATCCCCGAGAAGAGCGAAGTCGACGAGACGCCGGTCGACGAGACCTCCTAAGGCCATCCACGTCCCGTGGACGACGAGAAGCGGCGCCGGCTCGACTGTGAGAAGCGTGCGGTGGGGCTGTTGGCCCGGCGCGAGCACAGTCGGCTGGAACTGGCCCGCAAGCTCGCGGATCGGGGCTTTGCGGCCGACGAGGTCGACCCGGTGCTCGACCGCCTGGTCGAGGAGGGCTGGCAGTCGGATCGTCGCTACGCCGAGAGCCTGATCCGTGCCCGTGCCGCGCGGCGCTACGGGCCCGACCGGATCGCGAACGAACTGGCCCAGCAGGGCGTCGACGAGGGGGTGGCCAGCGAGGCATTCGCCGCCGAGCCGCAGGACTGGGCCGAGCTGGCCCGGGAGCAGTTGCTCGCGCGGTTTCGCGAGCCCCCCGCCGACTTCCCCGACCGCGCGCGGCGCCACCGTCACCTGGTGCGCCGCGGCTTTCCCCCCGACCTCTCCCACGAGCTGGCCGGCTGGTGGCCCGACGAGGACGTCGGCCCCGATTTCCCGTAGCCCGCCCATCCATCGGAAAAGGCGGCAGACTGCGCTACAATCCGCGCTTTGTCCTCCCCGTTTTCCGAGATGGTTCGTGCATGAAGACCAGCGCCGAAATTCGTCAAGCCTTCCTGGATTTCTTTGCCGAGCGGGGGCACGAGGTCGTGCCCTCCTCGTCGCTGATTCCGGCCAATGACCCGACGCTTCTGTTCACCAATGCCGGGATGGTGCCCTTCAAGGAGGCCTTTCTCGGTCAGGAGAAGCGCGCCAATCCGCGCGCGGTCTCGGTGCAGCGCTGCGTGCGCGCCGGCGGCAAGCACAACGATCTCGAGAACGTTGGCTACACCGCCCGGCACCACACCTTCTTCGAGATGCTGGGCAACTTCAGCTTCGGCGACTACTTCAAGCGCGACGCGATCCGCTACGGCTGGGACTTCCTGACCGAGACCCTCGGTCTGCCGGCCGAGCGCCTGCTGGTCACCGTCTACGAGAGCGACGACGAGGCCTACGCCCACTGGCGCGACGACATCGGCCTGCCCGAGGACCGCATCCTGCGCATCGGCGACAAGCCGGGCGGCGGCTCGGACAACTTCTGGCAGATGGGCGACACCGGCCCCTGCGGTCCCTGCTCCGAGATCTTCTACGACCACGGCCCCGAGATCCCGGGCGGCCCGCCGGGTTCGCCCGACGAGGACGGCGATCGCTTCATCGAGATCTGGAACATCGTCTTCATGCAGTACGACCGGGCGGCCGACGGCACGCTCAGCAACCTGCCCAAGCCCTCGGTCGACACCGGCATGGGCCTCGAGCGCCTGGCCGCGGTGATGCAGGGCGTGCATTCGAACTACCAGATCGACCTGTTCCGGCACCTGATCGACGCGGCCGTCGAGGCCACGGGGGCGACCGACCGCGAGTCGGCCTCGCTCAAGGTCATCGCCGACCACATCCGCTCCTGCGCGTTCCTGGTCGTCGATGGCGTGCGCCCCGGCAACGAGGGTCGCGACTACGTCCTGCGCCGCATCATCCGCCGCGCCGCCCGTCACGGCCACAAGCTCGGTCAGGACGCGCCGTTCTTCCACAAGCTGGTCGGCCCGCTGGTCAAGGAAATGGGCGATGCCTACCCGGAGCTGGCCAAGGCGGTCGACGAGGTCGAGCGCGTGCTGCTCGCCGAGGAGGAGCGTTTCTTGCAGACGCTCGCCTCGGGCATGCAGGTGCTCGAGCAGGCGGTGGCCAATCTCCCCGCGGGTGGCACCATCGACGGCGAGACCGCCTTCAAGCTCTACGACACCCACGGCTTCCCGCTGGACCTGACCGCCGATATCGCCCGCGAGCGTGGCCTTGTCGTCGACGAGGAAGGCTTCGAGCGCGAGATGGCCGAGCGGCGTGCCCAGTCGCGCGCGGCCAGCCACTTCACCGCCGAGACCATCAAGATCGGCACGGACGAGCCCACGGTGTTCGAGGGTTACCAGCAGGATTCGCTCGCGGCGACCGTGGTCGCGGTCGCCCGCGAGGGCAGCCAGGCCGAGTCGCTCGAGCGCGGCCAGGACGGCGTGATCGCCCTCGATCGCACGCCCTTCTACGCCGAGTCGGGCGGCCAGGTGGGCGACACCGGCGTGATCGAGTCGGCCAACGGTCGCTTCGTCGTGCACGACACCCAGAAGCAGGGCGGGGTCTTCCTCCACCACGGCACGCTGACCGACGGGCACCTCGCCCAAGGCGATACCGTGACGGCGCGCATCGACGGCGAGCGCCGCGCCGAGATCCGCCTGAACCATTCGGCCACCCACCTGTTGCACGCCGCGTTGCGCGAGGTGCTGGGCGACCACGTCCACCAAAAGGGCTCGCGCGTCGGTCCCGAGTCGCTGCGCTTCGACTTTTCCCACGACAAGCCGGTCACCCGCGAGGAGTTGCGCGAGATCGAGCGGCTGGTCAACGCCCAGGTGCGCGAGAACCACGCGGTCGAGACCCGCGAGATGGCGATCGACGAGGCACGCGCGGCCGGCGCGATGGCGCTGTTCGGCGAGAAGTACGGCGACGTCGTGCGGGTGGTGACCATGGGGCCCTTCTCCATGGAACTCTGCGGCGGCACGCACGCCCGCCGCGGTGGCGACATCGGGCTGTTCAAGATCGTGGCCGAGTCGGGCGTCGCCTCGGGCGTGCGCCGCATCGAGGCGGTGACCGGCGCGGCCGCGTTGGCCGAGGCCGAGCGCGCCGACCAGACGGTGGGCGAGATCGCCGAGCTGCTGCGCGGACCGAAGACCGAAGCGGCCGAGCGGGTCGCGCAGATGCTGGAGCGCTCGCGCCAGCTCGAGCGCGAACTGGCCAAGCTCAAGGCCGAGCTCGCCTCCGCCAGTGGCGACGAGCTGGCCGACAGCGCCGAGACCATCGGTCCGGCCAAGGTGCTGGTCGCCGAACTCCCCGGGGCGGATGCCGGCGCGCTGCGCGAGAGCATGGACAAGCTGCGCGACAAGCTCGGCACCGCCGCGATCCTGCTGGGGACCGTCGACGACGGCAAGGTGCGCCTGGTGGCGGGATTGTCCAAGGACCTGACCAAGACCTTCAAGGCAGGCGACTGGGTCAACGTTGCTGCCGCCGAGGTGGGCGGCAAGGGCGGCGGTCGTCCCGACATGGCCCAGGCCGGCGGCAGCCAGCCGGAGCGCCTGGCCGAGGCACTGAGCGCGGCGCGTGCCTGGGTGGCCGAGCAGCTTGGCTGAACCCGGCGGCGCCCCCGCCTGACACGGGGCCATGGGCCCGGCGGGTGAAAAAGTCCGGCCGGCGGTTTATACTGCCCGGCTGCTTTGACTTTCTCACGTCAGCGACAAGGAGCTGGCACCCCGCGGAGGGTGCCAAGGAAACGACAACATGGCGTTAATCGTACAGAAATACGGCGGTACCTCGGTCGGCAGCGTCGAGCGCATCCAGGCGGTGGCCGAGCGCGTCCAGCGTGCCGTGAACAACGGCGACTCGGTGGTCGTCGTGGTCTCGGCCATGAGCGGCGAGACCAACCGCCTGATCGGGATGGCCAAAGAGATCCAGGCCGAGCCGACCCCGCGTGAACTCGACACCCTGGTCGCCACCGGCGAGCAGGTCACCATCGCGCTGCTGTCGATGGCCCTGCAAGCGCGCGGTCAGGACGCGCGTTCCTATACCGGCGCGCAGGTGCGCATCCTCACCGACAGCACCCATACCAAGGCGCGTATCCAGTCGATCGATACCGACACCATTCGCGGCGATCTCGATGCCGGTCGCGTGGTCGTGGTCGCCGGCTTCCAGGGCGTGGACGAGCACGGCCAGATCACCACGCTGGGCCGTGGCGGCTCGGACACCTCGGCCGTGGCCCTGGCCGCGGCGCTCAAGGCCGACGAGTGCCAGATCTACACCGACGTCGACGGCGTCTACACGACCGATCCGCGCGTCGTGCCCAAGGCCCGTCGCCTCGACCGGATCACCTTCGAGGAAATGCTGGAGATGGCCAGCCTGGGCTCGAAGGTCCTGCAGATTCGCTCGGTGGAGTTCGCCGGCAAGTACAACGTCCCCCTGCGGGTGCTGTCCTCGTTCCAGGACGGCCCCGGCACCCTGATTACCCTGGAGGAAGACGGCGTGGAAGAACCAGTAATTTCCGGGATCGCGTTCCACAAGGACGAGGCCCAGCTGACCATCAAGGGCGTGCCGGACAGCCCCGGGATTGCCTATAAGATCCTCGGCCCGATCGGCGAGGCCAACATCGAAGTCGACATGATCCTGCAGAACATCGGTGCGGACGACACCACCGATTTCACCTTCACGGTTCATCGTAACGACTTCGACAAGGCGCTGGACCTGATGCGCAAGACCGCCGACGAGCTCGGCGCGCGCGAGGTCTCCGGCAACCACAACATCGTCAAGATCTCGCTGGTGGGCGTGGGCATGCGCTCGCACGCCGGCATCGCCTCGAAGATGTTCCGGGTGCTGGCCGAAGAGAAGATCAACATCCGCATGATCGCCACCTCCGAGATCAAGATCTCGGTCGTGATCGACGACAAGTACCTTGAGCTGGCGGTGCGTGCCCTGCACGATGCCTTCGAGCTCGATACCCCGGAAGTGTCGCTGAGCTGATCCGCGGCTGACCGACTAATATCCGGCATGGCCCCCGACGGAAGACAGGCGGGGCCGCTAAACACAGAGAGTGACCCGATATGTTGATTTTGACTCGCCGCATTGGTGAGGTGCTGCGCATCGGCGACGACGTCGCCATCACGGTGCTCGGCATCAAGGGAAACCAGGTCCGAATCGGTATTGATGCGCCCAAGGATGTCGCCGTGCATCGCGAGGAAATCTATCAGCGCATCAAGAGCGAGACGGAACAGGACGGTGAGGGCGACGCCTCGACCTGAGGCCTCCCCCTCGCGATCGTTCGCCTCGCCGTGGTCGCCCACGGTCCATCCGAGTTGTCCGTTCCTGCCCGCGCCCCTCGGGACGCGTCCGGGCAGAGCGGTCGTGCGGGTGTGACGGGGCGGTCGACGGCCTCCCGGTGGCATTGATTCCTGCCGCCAAAGCCGCTACCATGCGGCGCTTGTTGGAGAGGTGGCCGAGTGGCTGAAGGCGCTCCCCTGCTAAGGGAGTAAGGGGTTTATAGCCCCTTCGAGGGTTCGAATCCCTCTCTCTCCGCCATACGAAGAAAAAGCCCCGCCGGGCGTGCCTGGCGGGGCTTTTTGCCGTGTGGGCCTTCCTTATCTCCCTGGGCGATTTCGCACCGCCATCAGTGCTTCGTATTCCTCCGGCGCGAGGATCTGGCGCAGGTCGACGAAACTGCCGCTCTCGAATTCCCTGAGCCCCGGCAGGGCATGGAGTATCCGTTCGGCCGCCGCCCCCGGTGACAGCAGCGTCTCGGTGCCACGCGCGGCGTGGATGCGTTCGAGCGCCGGGAAGCGCGAGGTGTCGTCGATCTCGCAGAGCGTGTCGATGATGCGCGTGTCGATCAGGCCCGGTGCGATCGCGGCGACATGCGTGTCCGGGAACTCGTGCGCATACAGTCGGCAGAGCATGTTGAGTGTCGCCTTGGACAGCGCGTAGCCGCCCCAGCCGCGGTTGCCGAGTACCGCCGCGCCCGAGGAAATCGCCACGATCTGGTCGATGGCGATGTTTGATGCCAGCAGCCAGTCGAGGATCACCTTGTTGGCCCATACGTTGATGTCCATGAGCTCGCGCAGCCGCTCGACCGACACCCGGCTCATGTCCTCGATCTCGCCCAGGATGCCCGCGTTGAGCACCACCAGGTCGAGCCGGTCGACCCCGGCGAGCAGCTGGTCGAGCGCCGGTCCGATCGCGTCGAGATCGGACAGATCGCAGGGCACGTCGACCACCCGGTCGGCCAGTGCGGCGCAGCCGCGGCGACTGCAGCCGTGGACGCGGTAGTCGCGCTCGAGCAGGGCGTGGCTCAGCCCGAGGCCGAGTCCGCTGCTGTTGCCGGTGACCAGGGCGTTCGGTTGTGTCATGGCGTTGCCTCCGGCTGCCGTTCGGCGTGGCAGGGTGGGTGATATTCGCTCTGGGCGACGCGATTGCGGCCCTCCCGCTTGGCCAGGTACAGCGCCCGGTCGGCCGCCGCGATCAGGTCGTTGATCGACTCGATTCTCGGGTCGCTGCGGGTCACGCCAGCGCTGGCGGTGATGGTCTCGTCCTGCAGCGGTTCCGGCCAGTCACGCGCCTCGATCGCCGTGAGCAGCGTGGTGGCGAGGCGGCAACCCGAGGCGCCGTCGTCGAGCGGCAGGCCGATCAGGAACTCCTCGCCACCCCAACGCATGGCGACCGCATCCGGCGGGGCGTGCTGGGCGATGAGCCTTCCCAGCGCTTCGAGCACGGAGTCGCCCACCAGGTGGCCGTAGCGATCGTTGACCGGCTTGAAGTGGTCCACGTCCAGGGCGATCAGCGCGAGCCGGCGACCCGAGCGTTGCGCCCGGGCGAGCAGTTCCTCCAGCCGGCCCATGCCCTTGCGTCGGTTGAGCAGCCCCGTGAGCATGTCGCGGTCGGCTTCCCGTTGCAGCCGGGCCTCGACCGCCTTGGCATCCGTGACGTCGTGGACCAGCCCAGTGACCCGCAGCGGCCGGCCCTCGTCGTCCCAGTCGACCACCGAGCCCCGGTCGTGCACCCAGAGGTAGTGGCCGTTGCGGTTGCGCAGCCGGTAGACCGCCTCGAACTGGTGGCGCTCGCCGGCCAGATGATCCTGCAACGTGGTGATCACCACGGGCAGGTCGTCGGGGTGGACGTTGTCCTTCCAGGTCTCGATCACCTCGGGCATCTCCTCCGGCCCGTAGCCCAGCAGGCTATGCAATCGGGGACTGAAGACCAGTCGCTCCTGTGCCGGGTACCAGTCCCAGACGCCGTCGGCGAGGTCGTGCAGGATCTGCCAGCCGGTCGCGCGCTCGTCCGGCGGTGCCGCGACACCGGGGCGGCGGCTGATGTCCCGGGCGACGGAGATGAAGCGTTCCTCGCCGTTGAGGGTGGCCACCGACGTGACCACCTCGACCGGCAGTTCGCTGCCGTCCGCGCGCCGGTGCCCGCCGATGAATCGGTAGGGCGAGTTCCGACGGATCACCTCGGCGATCGCCGACCAGGCCGGCATGCCATGCACGCGCGTCTGCAGGGAGAGCACCGAGTGCTCGAGCACGTCATCGCGCGCGAGCAACAGGTCCTCGTGGGCGGCGCGATTGCAGTCGACGATCCGGGAGGTGGCCGGGTCGATCACGTAGACGGCATCGGGCAGGGCCTGGAACAGCGACGGATGCAGGTCGTCCATGACGGGTCGGAATGCCGGTGGTGATGGTGGGGGTATTCTTGCAGGTCTGGCGCCGAACCCCAATGCCCTTCAGCGCAATTCCGCCAGGAGTTGCCGGATCATGCCGTCGGCGCGACTGCCATAGCCACCACCGAACAGGTTGAAGTGGTTGAGGACGTGGTAGAGGTTGTAGAGCGTCTTGCGCGTGCGGTAGCCGGCATCCAGCGGCAAGTGGGCCTGGTAGGCCTGGTAGAAGCCGGGGGCGAACCCGCCGAACAGCTCGGTCATGGCGATTTCGGCCTCGCGGTCGGCGCGGTAGGTGGCCGGGTCGAACAGCACCGGGGTGCCGTCGGTGAGCGCGCCGTGGTTCGCGCCCCACATGTCGCCGTGGATCAGCGCGGGGTAGGGCCGGTAGTCGCTGAAGAAGGCGGGCAGGGCGTCGATCAGTTCGCGGCCCGCGTCGATGCTGCGCCCCGACAGGCCGCGTTCGGCGGCCCAGTCGAGCTGCGGGGCGAGGCGGCGTTGCCCGTAGAAGCGCGCCCAGTCGTCGTCCTCGCCACCCAGCTGGGGCATTGCGCCGATGAAGTTGTCCTCCGGCCAGCCGAAGCCCGATTGCGGCTCGGCGTGCAGCTCGGCCATCGCCTCGCCCAGGGCGGCGTCGTTCACCGGGGCCAGGTCGAGCCATTCGAGCAGCAGGTAGGCCGTGCCGTCGACGCTGCCCGCGGCGGCCACCTGCGGGGTGCGGATGCGCGTGCCCAGTGCCTCGAGCCCGCGCCCTTCGGCGGGAAACATGCCGTCGTTGCGGTCCGGGTGGGTCTTGAGGAACAGCGGGCCGCTATCGGTCTCGAGCTGGGTGGCATCGGCGATGCAGCCGCCACCGATGCCGCGCTGATCGGCAACCTCGAGCGAGCCGGCCTCGGCCAGCCGCGCGGTCAGCGCGTTTTCGGGGGTCTCGCCTTGCTGGATGCGGGCGAGGGCGTCGTCAAGAAGTGCCTGATACGTGGTTGGGGCAGCCATGGCGGTTGTAGAGAGCCTCCTGTGTTGCCTCGATCCACTCCTGGGTGGCGTCGTTGATCTCGTTGGCCGTCCGGCCCTCGGTCTCGATCGGCGGGCCGAACACGACATGGATGGTGCCCGGGCGCATGCGAAAGCCCTTCTTGGGCCACAGGCAGCCGGAATCGACGGCCATGGGGATTACCCGGGCGCCGCTGCGCTCGGCGAGCATGGCCCCGCCGATGCGGTAGTTGGGTGGCGTGCCGGGGAGCCGGCGGGTGCCCTCGGGAAAGATCACCACGTCGCGGCCGTCGGCAAGGGCCGCCGACCCCTGACGCAGGATCTCGGCCAGCGCCTTGCGCCCGGCCGCCCGGTCGATCGCGATCGGCTCGATCGCCTTGAGCCCCTGGCCGAACACCGGGATGCGCAGCAGTTCCCGCTTGAGCACGAAGGCGGGAAAGCGCAGCGTGCTGGGCAGGAACATCGTCTCCCAGGTGGATTGGTGCTTGGCCAGCACCAGGTTGCCCCCCGTCGGATCGAGGTGCTCGAGCCCCTCGACTTCGTGGCGAATGCCGGTGATCACGCGCGCCAGCCACAGGATCGAGCGGCCGAAGGAGAACAGCAGGCGATAGCGTCGCTCGAACGGCAGAAAGCGCCCGGCGAGCAGGATCGGCGTATGCGCGAGCAGCGAGAGGGTCGCTGCCAGGGCAAACAGGGCCGTCCGTAGCCAGGTGAGCATTGCCGCCTTACGCCTGCAACTGGGAGACGTCGGCAATGGCGAGGAATAGCGCGTTGATCCGCGCCAGCAGTGCCAAGCGGTTGTCGCGCAGGGCCGTGTCGTCGGCCATCACCATCACCGAGTCGAAGAACGCGTCCACCGGCTCGCGCAGGGCGGCCAGCGCGGTCAGGGCCTCGGTGTAGTCGCCCTCGGCCAGCAGGCCCTCCAGGCGCGGGCCGATCGCGTCGACCGCCTCCCACAGGCGCTGCTCGGCCGGTTCGACCAGTCGGGCATCAATGACCGACTCCGGGACCGGGCCGTCATGCTTCTTGAGGATGTTGCCGATGCGCTTGTTGGCCGCGGCCAGTGCCTCGGCCTCCGGCAGCTCGATAAAGGCGTTGACCGCCCGCATGCGCTGCTCGAAGTCCAGCGGCCGGCGGGTGCCGGTCATCGAGACGGCCTGGAAAACGTCGCTGCGGATGCCGCGATCGAGGCTGTAACGATGCTGGCGCTCGGTGATGAACTCGAACACGCCCATGACGTGATCATTGGCCTCCGGCACCTTGTCGGCGATACCGGCGGCCGCCATCTCGAGCAGCTCGACCAGGTCGAGGTCCAGTTCCTGCTCGACCAGGATGCGCAGCACGCCCAGCGCCGCGCGACGCAGGGCGAACGGGTCCTTGGCGCCGGTGGGCGCCTGGCCGATGGCGAAGATGCCCATCAGCGTGTCGAGCCGATCGGCCAGGGCCACGGCCTGGGCCACCCCGCCACGCGGCAGGTCGTCGCCGGCGCGGCGCGGGCGATAGTGATCGTCCAGGGCGATGGCGACATCTTCGTCCATGCCCTCGTGCGTCGCCAGGTAGCGGCCGATGGTGCCCTGCAGGCCGGCAAACTCGCCTACCATCTGGGTCTGCAGGTCGCACTTGCTCAATCGCGCCGCCCGGCGGGCGGCCTGCGGGTCGGCCTCGATCTGCCGGGCGATGGCCTCGGCCAGTTGCTCGATGCGAAGCACCTTGTCGAACACGCTGCCCAGGCGCTTCTGGAACACCAGGTGCTTGAGCGACTCGAGGTGTGATTCCAGCGGGGTCTTGAGATCGCCTTCCCAGAAGAACATCGCATCGGAAAAGCGCGGGCGGATGACACGCTCGTTGCCGTGGCGCACCGCCTCGATGTCGCGGCTCTCGATGTTCACCACGGTGATGAACCACGGCATCAGCGCGCCGTGCGCATCCAGGACGGGGAAGTACTTCTGGTCGTCCTGCATGGTGTACATCAGTGCCTCGTGCGGCACGTCGAGGAAACGCGCCTCGAACTCGCCGGCGACGGCCACCGGCCACTCGACCAGGGCGGTCACCTCGTCGAGCAGGTCGGTATCGATATGGGCGCGCCCGCCGATCTCGTCGGCCTTGGCCTTCACTTGCGACTCGATGTGCGCCCGGCGCTCGGCGAAGTCGGCCAGCACGAAACCCTGCTTCTGCAGGGTGGCGGCGTAGTCGGCCGGGGCACTAACGGTCAGCGCCTCCGGGTGGTGGAAGCGGTGGCCAAAGGTCTGGTTGCCGGCGGCGTGACCGAACAGGGTCATGTCGACCACCTGGTCGCCGTGCAGGGCGAGCACCCAGTGGACCGGGCGGATGAACTCGGCGCGCGAGCTGCCCCAGCGCATGCGCTTCGGGGTGGGCAGCTTGTCCAGTGCGCGCTCGACGATGGCGGGCAGCAGGTCGGCGGCGCTCTGGCCCGGCTCGGTGTAGCGGTGGACCAGCCACTCGCCCTTGTCGGTCGTCATGGTCTCGAGCTGGTCGGGCGACACGCCGCAGCCGGTGGCGAAGCCGGTCAGGGCCTTGGTCGGGTTGCCGTCGGCATCGTAGGCGGCCTTGACCGCCGGGCCGCGGCGCTCGACCGGCTTGGGCTCGGTGGCGCGGGCCAGGTCGTCGACCAACAGGGCCAGTCGACGCGGCGCGGCGTAGGCCGTGAGCTTGCCGTGGGCCAGCCCCGCCTCGTCCAGCCCGGCGCGGATCTCGTCTTCGAGCGCGTCGCGCAGGGTGGTCAGGGCCTTGGGCGGGAGTTCCTCGGTGCCCAGTTCGAAAAGAAAGTCCGCCGTGTCAGTCATGAAAGTCCGTACCTGTTGGCAATGCTTGGTCGTCGTGGCATGGCCCGATGGGCCGGGTGCGCCCGGTGCGTGATCAGCCCTGTGTCGGGTTCGCCATGGGGAAGCCCAGCGCCTCGCGGGCGGCAAAGTAGCGTTCGGCCACGGCGCGGGCCATGGTGCGCACGCGCAGGATGTAACGCTGGCGCTCGGTCACAGAGATGGCGCGGCGCGCGTCGAGCAGGTTGAAGGCGTGCGAGGCCTTGAGCACCTGCTCGTAGGCCGGCAACGGCAGGTCGGCCTTCACCAGGCGCAGGCACTCGCCTTCCGCGTGGTCGAAGTGCTGGAACAGGAACGCGGTGTCGGCCTGCTCGAAGTTGTAGGTCGACTGCTCCACCTCGTTCTGGTGGTAGACGTCGCCGTAGGTAATCACCCCGGCATCCGAGCGCGACCAGACCAGGTCGTAGACGTTCTCGACCCCTTGCAGGTACATCGCCAGGCGCTCGAGACCGTAGGTGATCTCGCCCGAGACCGGATCGCAGTTGAGCCCGCCGACCTGCTGGAAGTAGGTGAACTGGGTCACCTCCATGCCGTTGAGCCAGACCTCCCAGCCCAGGCCCCAGGCGCCCAGCGTCGGCGACTCCCAGTTGTCCTCGACAAAGCGGATGTCGTGGGTCAGCGGATCGAAGCCCAGCCGGGTCAGCGACTCCAGGTACAGGTCCTGGATATTGTCCGGCGAGGGCTTCAACAGCACCTGGAACTGGTAGTAGTGCTGCAGGCGGTTGGGGTTGTCGCCGTAGCGGCCGTCGGTCGGCCGGCGCGACGGCTGCACGTAGGCCGCGCGCCACGGCTCCGGGCCGATCGAGTGCAGGAAGGTGGCCGGGTGGAACGTGCCGGCGCCCACCTCGATATCCAACGGCTGGAGGACCGCGCAACCCTGCTCGGCCCAGAAGCTCTGCAAGGCCAGGATCAGGCCCTGGAAGGTCGACAGGTCGAAGCGCGTTTCGATGGAAGGCTGACTCATGAGAATTCTTGTGTAGATCGTGTCTGGACGCGGTCACGCGCCCGGATAGTTCATGAAGTCCACGCGCCCTCGCTAGCCTGTTGACCGCACACGGATTTTTCTTCCGTCGACCGTATTCCCTGATACGGCGCTCCGTCAGAAAAACCCGTGTGCGATCAACATTCTGCGCGATCATCACGCGGATTCATGAACTATCCGGGCTAAACGGGCCGAACGCAAAGCGGCCATAGTATACCGATGGGCGGTGGCTCTGCACGGGCAAGGCGGTTGCCAGAGAGGATGCCCGCTGACGATCAGGTGGCTTCGTCGATAACTGGCAGCCAGTAGCAAGGAATGAGGCCAGTTCGCTGCTTCTTGCCAAGACAGATCGAAGGGGCGCCCCCTTGGCGTCCTGCCTCACGAGGGAAGGACGGCCGGGGCGAAGCGACACGGACGTCGCTTCGAGGTTCGCCGCGACAGGAGGTCGCGTCGAACCGGCCCCGATCAGCCGGCCTTCGTTCGTGAGGCCGGGAGCCTCGGCCCGAGGCTCCCGGGTCCACAGGACCAGGGCGCAGGGTGTCCTTCTTTTCGCCCCTTTTCTTGGACAAGCAAGAAAAGGGGCTCGCCCGCCGGGCGTGGAGTCCGCTAAGGTTGGCTAACTTTTATTGGCGGGCGAAACGGACAGCCGCGGCATGCAGGATCTAAAGCGCGCCGGTTGAAAGACGAGGAAAGGGTTCTGACCCTCTTCTATTTTTTCCGATGTCTTGAAAACGGTGCTGACCTTTATATTTGGGCGTTAGCCAACAGGGGCCATCATGAGTACTGCCACAGTTTCAGAACCAATTTCGGGCGACAAGGCATATCAGGTGAGAGCTCGCGCTGCGCTCCCGTTGCTTGTGCGCCAAGCGGAAGCGAGCGCCCCGCTTTTCTACTCCGATCTGGCCGAAGAGTTGGGTATGTCCAACCCGCGCAACCTGAACTACGTCCTTGGGAGTATTGGGCAGTCTCTGGAACGCCTTTCAAAGGCATGGAAATCTAAGGTCCCACCAATTCAATGTCTCGTTGTTAACAAGAGCACGGGGTTGCCTGGTGAAGGCATCGGTTGGTTTCTCGTGAAGAAAGCGGATTTTGCAACGCTTCCGCTTCGGCAGAAGAGAGCAATTGTTGAAGCAGAGCTTCAGCACGTGTTTTCGTACCCCCGATGGCATGAAGTGCTTGAAGCTCTTGGTCTTGAACCAACAACGTTCGATTTCACGGCGTTCGTGAACAAAGCCAGAGGCGGTTTCGGTGGCGGCGAGAGCCAAGAACACAAGGCTCTCAAAGAGTATGTCGCTCAAAACCCAAGAGTTGTCGGTCTTGGCGCGAATACACCGAGAGGCGCCACCGAATATCTATTGCCGTCCGGGGACAGTCTGGACGTCTCGTTCAGCGGGAACAAAATCTGGGTGGCAGCAGAGGTCAAATCCTCTGTGTCGGCCGAGGATGATATTGTCCGAGGTCTTTTCCAATGCGTTAAATACCGGGCGGTCATGGAGGCTGTATTGCTTACGGAGTCGCGCCCACAAAACGCACTAGCATTACTCGTCTTGGAATCAAAACTGCCTCAGTCACTTATTCCCCTGCGGAACATGCTAGGTGTCGAAGTGGTTGAAGGTGTTTCACCAAAAAATGCCTAACAATCGCATGCAATCGAACAACAAAAAGCGGCGCTCGTTCCTCGCTACTGTTTTCTTTTGCCGGTGATGCGAAGCATTGGTCTAGGGTGTAATTGCATGCTTTTCGTGGTTCGGCCCCCAGCAGCATGACATGGCGGCATCCGTCGAACCCGCCGCCTTGTGCTGCGCACCATCCCCCACCCGTGCTACCGTTCCCCGCCTGACCCACGCCGGAACCCCGAACACCCCATGGACATTCGCGAAGCCATTGCCCGCACCGTCGACCGTCATGACCTGAGCCGCGAACAGATGTACGCGGTCATGCACCAGATCATGGCCGGCGAGGCCACGCCGGTGCAGGTCGCCGGCCTGATGGTCGCGCTGCGCATGAAGGGCGAGACCATCGACGAGATCACGGCTGCCGCCGAGGTAATGCGCGAGCTGGCGGTGGGCGTGCAGGTGGACGTGCCGCACCTGGTCGACATCGTCGGTACCGGTGGCGACGGCTCCGCGCTGTTCAATGTCTCGACCGCCTCGAGCTTCGTGGTCGCCGCGGCCGGCGGGCACGTGGCCAAGCACGGCAACCGCTCGGTCACGAGCCGTTCGGGCAGTGCCGACATGCTCGAGACGGCGGGCGTGAACCTGGAGGTCGACAGCGATTGCGTCGCCCGCTGCGTGCGCGAGCTGGGAATCGGCTTCATGTTCGCCCCTCGTCACCACGGCTCGATGCGCCACGCCGCCGTGCCGCGCAAGGAGCTGGGGGTGCGCACTTTGTTCAATGTCCTCGGGCCGCTTACCAACCCGGCCGGTGCGCCGGCGATGCTGCTGGGCGTCTACAGTAGCGACTGGCTCGAGCCGCTGGCCGAGGTGATGCAGCGCCTGGGCGCGCGTCACGTGCTGGTGGTGCACAGCCACGACGGTCTCGACGAGATCTCGCTGGCCGAGGCGACCGAGGTGGCCGAGCTGAAAGACAATACGGTGCGCCGCTTCCGCGTCGAGCCCGAGGACTTCGGCATCACGCGCCAGCCGCTTGATCGGCTGATCGTCGATGGCCCCGAGCAGAGCGTGGCCTGCGTGCGCGCCGCCCTGGGCGGCGAGCCCGGCCCGGTCGCCGACATGATCGCGCTGAATGCCGGGGCGGCCATCTATGCCGCGGACCTGGCCGAGGACCTGGTCGCCGGCGTGGCCACCGCCCAGCGCCTGCTGGCCGAAGGGCGCGCGCTGGACAAGCTCGAGCAGCTGGTCGCCATGACCCGCGCCTGCCAGGCCTGATACCGGCCCGAATTGTCCGGCCGGGGATGGATGCGTCCCCGGTCCACCCACCCATTACACTTCCCGGTCGTGACTGCCGTGACTGATACCCCCGATATCCTGAAGAAGATCATCGCGCGCAAGCGCCTCGAGGTCGCCGCCGCCCGGCAGGTGACCCCGCCGTCCGTGATGGAGGACCAGGCGCTGGCCGCCGATCGTCCGCGCGGCTTCGAGCGCGCCATCGAGACGCGCGTGGCCGACAAGCGCCCGGCGGTGATCGCCGAGATCAAGAAGGCCTCGCCCAGCCGCGGCGTGCTGCGCGAGCCGTTCGACCCGGTCGCCATCGCCAAGAGCTACCAGAAGGGCGGGGCGGCCTGCCTGTCGGTGCTGACCGACCGCGACTTCTTCCAGGGCGATGCCGAGTACCTCAAGGCCGCCCGCGCCGCTTGCCGCTTGCCGGTGCTGCGCAAGGACTTCCTGATCGACCCCTACCAGGTCGACGAGGCGCGCGCGATGGGCGCCGACTGCGTGCTGCTGATTGCCGCCGCGCTCGACGACGAGACGATGCGCACCTTGCACGACCGCGCCCGCCACTGGGGCATGGACGTGCTGGTCGAGGTCCACGACCACGACGAGCTGCTGCGGGCGCTCCAACTGGATACCCGCCTGATCGGCATCAACAACCGTGATCTCCGCAGCTTCGATGTCAGTCTCGACGTCACGCTGGAATTGCTGCACGACATTCCGGACGACCGGATCGTGGTCACCGAGAGCGGCATCCTCGGCGTCGAGGACGTGCGCCGCATGCGCGAACACGACGTGCATGCCTTCCTGGTGGGCGAGGCGTTCATGCGCGCCGAGGACCCGGGCGAGGCGCTGGCGGAACTGTTCGAACTCAACCAGTCGTAAGGTAGTCGTGATGAAGGCACGAGTGAAATGGGTCGACGGCATGGCGTTCATGGCCGAGGCCGACAGCGGGCACGCCATCGTCATGGACGGCGCGCCGGAAATCGGCGGTCGCAATGCCGGGCCGCGTCCGATGGAGATGGTGCTGATGGGCCTGGGTGGCTGCACCGCCATCGACGTGATGATGATCCTGGGCAAGCAGCGCCAGCCGGTCGAGGACTGCTGGATCGAACTGTCCGCCGAGCGGGCGGACGTGAAGGCGCCCAAGGTGTTCACCACCATCCACACCCATTACGTGGTGGTCGGCCGCGGGCTGGACCCGAAGAAGGTCGAGCGCGCGGTGGACCTGTCGGCGGAGAAGTATTGCTCGGTGTCGGCGATGCTGCGCGACTCGGTCGAGCTGACGCACGATTTCGAGGTTCGCGAGCCCGAGTAGCGGGCACAGCGGATCTCCGGGGCACCCGCCCCATCAATGTGTCGCGGTGGTGGGCCCGGTCGTGGCAATGGTGCGACAGCAGTGCCTCGGCCAACGGCCGATGGCGTGCGCGGTTGGTGACACGATTCCCGGCGCCGGTTTACACTTTGCGGCAATTACAGCGCGTCGTTTTCGTTCGACGCATCGATACGCCCGGCCGGCAGGTCGGGCGCTTTGTTTCAGGGGGTAGTCATGGGTGAGCCGTCGGTCACCTTGCACGGGTTCAACAACCTCAGCAAGACGCTGAGCATGTCGATCTTCGACATCTGTTATGCCAAGACCCGGGCACAGGTCAACGAGTACATCGCCTACATCGACGAGGTCTACGACGCCGACCGGCTGACCCAGATCCTCACCGATGTCACCGAGATGATCGGGGCGAACATCCTCAATGTCGCCCGCCAGGACTACGAGCCGCAGGGCGCCTCGGTCACCATCCTCATTTCCGAGGAGCCGGTGATCGCCGAGGGCATCGACTACCACGAGGAGCCGGGTCCGCTGCCGGGCGACGGCGAGCTCGAGCGCGACTCGGTGGTCGCGCATCTGGACAAGAGCCACATCACGGTCCACACCTACCCGGAGAGTCACCCGGAAAACGGCATCTCCACCTTCCGGGTCGATATCGACGTGTCCACCTGTGGGCGGATCTCGCCGCTACGCGCGCTGAATTACCTGATCCACAGTTTCGACTCGGACATCGTCACGCTCGACTACCGCGTGCGCGGCTTTACCCGCGACGTGCACGGCAAGAAGCACTTCATCGATCACGAGATCAACTCGATCCAGAACTACCTCGCCGAGGACACCCGCGAGCGCTACCAGCTGATCGACGTCAACGTCTACCAGGAGAACATCTTCCACACCAAGATGCTCCTGAAGGACTTCGATCTGGACAACTACCTGTTCGGTCACGGCACCGACGACTACAGCCCGCAGGTCTGCAACCGCATCGAGAAGGCGCTGAAGAAGGAGATGTTCGAGATCTTCTACGGCCGGAACCTGGCCGACGCGGACGTGCCTTCCGGTTGATTAGGTATTAATCAGCGGCTGGCGGCGGCGATCGACTCGGCCAGCAGTTCCACGGGTTGCCTGACCGTGAGCTTCGCGCCCGCCGCCAGGTGGCTGGCGCAGCCGACGTTGGCGCTGACCACCACGTCGGGCGCCAGGCGCTCGATCGAGTCGAGCTTCGGTTCGCGCAGCTGTTCGGCCTGATCCGGGTAGAGCAGTACCTGCATGCCGGCGGCACCGCAGCAACGCGCGTTGCCGTCGATCTCCAGCAGTTCCAGGCCCGGAATGGCGGCGAGCAGCTGGCGGGTCGCCTCGGGTTGCCGCAGGTGATTGCGCTGGCTGCAGGGCGTGTGCACGGCGACGCGGTAATCGAGACGCGCGACGTCCGGCCATTCGGTTCGATCGCGCGCGAGCAGCCAGTCGGTGATCTCGCGCACCGTGATCTCGTGCGAATCCGTCAGCGGACCCAGCTCGGCGGCGCAGGCCGTACCCACGACAACGATCGCCTCGACGCCCGCGGTCTGGAAGACGGCGGCGTTCCCCTCGCGGCGGCGTCTCGCCTCCGCCGGCTCACCGCCGTGGGCATGCATCGCCCCGCAGCAGCCCTGGCCGGCCGGCTCGACCACCTCGTAACCGAAGGCAGCGATCGCGGTGCGGGCGGCGGCGACGGCGTTCGCGTTCATCGCCGCACCCGTGCAGCCGACGAACAGGCCGACGCGACCGCGCGCGGGTTGGGTATCGGACGGCCGGGGTTGTGGCGATAGGGGGCCGGCAACCCGCCGGGGCAGGG
>NZ_SWAW01000001.1:0-14814 GCF_005096345.1 Guyparkeria sp. SB14A
CCGGGTGGTCGGCCGGGCGGCCGCGGTGGCCGTGGCGGTGGCGGTCGCAGCGGCAACCGCTGATCCGCGCCCCTCAATCCTCGGTCGCGATCGAGGACCACGGAATGAAACGCCCGGCTGCCCAGCCGGGCGTTTTGTTTTGCTGCGCGTGGTGGGGGTGGGTAGCCCCTTATCGAATAACAGACAAAGTAATTGGTGTTGCTCCTCGGCTCGGCTACCGTCGGATGGGAGAACACCACAATCCCTGAGGGATTCACGGAGGAAGCGATGATCAAGCGAGCCTTGCTGTTTGCCTGCCTGATGCCGGCCATTGCGATGGCCAGCGACAACCGCCCCTGGGGCACGGCCGAGCTGAACGAGAAGGACTACCAGCCCGACAAGGTCGTCTACGACGTGGCCGCCAAGGATGCCGAGGCGCTCAACAGCATCATCGGCCGGGTCAGTCACCTGAACAACGAATACGCCGGTGACGTCTTCGACGCCCATATCGTCGTGGTCCTGCATGGCGACGAAATCCCGTTGTTCACCGTCGAGAAGTACGAGGAGAACAAGGAGCTGATGGAGCGGGCCCAGTCGCTCACCGTGGCCGGCAATATCGAGTACCGCATGTGCGCGGCCGCCGCGGCATTGCATGACGTCGAGCCCGAGGACGTCCACGGGTTCGTCAACGTGGTGCCCATGGCCGATGCCGAGATCATCGAGTTGCAGCACCAGGGCTATGCCTACATGAAGTGACGGGCGTCCTTGGGGCCCGGTCTAGCGGGCTTCAAGGAACCACCTCGGGGTCAGCGCGTCCGATGCGCCGCCGACGTACCTGGCACACGCCGCAATCGGTTATCGTATCCACCAGAATCGAGACGGTCGGCCGGCAGGCATTGCCTGCTGAGTCACGAGGCCGCACCGCCGGTGGGGAGGGATAACCATGTGGTATGTACTGGATCGGGACGACGAGATCATTGCGGTTCACGAGGACGAGCCATCGGCGATTGCGGGCGCCCGCTCGATCGTCGATCGCATGGTCGAGAACGGCGAGTTTCGCGCCTGCGTGTTCGTGGTGACCAAGGCCCACTACGACGTGGCCCTCCGCCAGGGCGAGTCCCCGCGACGCTGGCATGACTACAAGACCGGCGGCGCGCGGTTGATCCGGCCATCGGTCACGTCGGTTTGTCGGTGACGGTGTGCTTGCCGGGTTCCGATTCCGTTTACGCTGTCTTGAAATGTGTTTCTCCCGTTTCCAACCAAGCGCCCGGCCCATTGGCCGGGCGTTTTGCGTTTGGCGATCGCGCTGGGTTGTGAACGACGAGACGATGCAATTGGTGCCGGCCCTCGGGGCGGCCGTCAAAGCGGGGAATGCAACCGTCCCGCGGGTGTTTAAGGAGAAAAGGATGATCCATCGAGCCTTGCTGATTGTCTGCCTGCTGCCCATCGTGGCGATAGCCAGCGACAACCGTCCCTGGGGGACGGCCGAGCTGATCGAGAAAAGCTACCAGCCCGCAAAGGTCGTCTACAACGGGGCGGCGAGGGATGCCGAGGCGTTCGACCGCATCCTCGATCGGGTCAGTTATCTCAACAACGAATACGCCGGTGACGTGCTCGACGCGCACATCGTGGTCATCCTGCATGGTTCCGAGATTCCGTTGTTCACCGCCGAGAACTACGAGGAGAACCGGGAGCTGATGGAACGGGCGCAGTCGTTGACCGTCGCCGGCAATATCGAGTACCGCCTGTGTGCGATCGCCGCCGCGCTACGTGACGTCAAGCCCGAGGACGTGCATGGATTCGTCAAGGTGGTGCCCATGGCCGATGCCGAGATCATCGAGTTGCAGCACCAGGGCTATGCCTACATGAAGTGACCGTCGGGATCCCGGGAGGCCCCGTGGCTGGCGCCCGCCCGGGTGGCGGTCGGGGCAACGGCGGTCGTCGCGGGGCGGGGGCGTAGCGGTAACCGTTAGGTCCTAGCTTTTCTGCCTCGCTCGACAGCATCAAAACCAAAGACGCCCGGCCTTGTGTCGGGCGTTTGTTTTCTCATAGAGTTTTATCGGGAATCATATGATTCGTGTATTGGTGTGGGGCGTCAGTAGGAATCCGAGTTTTGGGAGGTTTTTTTATGGAAGAGTTTTGTGAAAGTAAGAATGTCACCGGGGAGTTTTTTTTAGGCGAAGGGAGAAAAGTTTTTGGCAACCTTCGTATCTGTGGGCGTGACACTAGTTTGAAGCTGTTCGACAGCGTTGAGCTTCCTAAGTCGTCTGAACAATATTCTTATATTACTGGCTTGCTGCATGACGGGAACTGGGTTTCCTTGCATGGAAATGTTCTTTTGGGGGTCAGTAGTTACTTTAGGCAGCATGTCGGTCTGAACTATTCCGCTGATATTTTTCCGCACTGTGTGGCCATGGGGCCTTCGTTGGTTCCGGATTCAGACGATTGTGTTCAGAGCGTCTCTTTCGTTATGAAGGATGCTTCATCCGTTTTTTATGAGTTTGACTCGTTTTCATCAGTGACAGACCCGGAGCCATTTATTCCTCTTCTTGAGAATGATGCCGGCATGGACGTCAAGTTTGGTTGTCACCCAATTATTGCTTATTTTTCCGGAAAGTTCGAAATCGCAGTTGTCCAGACTTCTATTGGTGAAATCAGGACGGATAATATCCCGTCTCACGATTTAGGGGGACCTGATGGCGTTCGGATTGATAATTATATAGCTGTAACCATCAAGCCAGACGAGCCTTTAAGTCTTCAGGAGAGTATGCGCCGACTACGGGTTGTATTGCGGTTTTTTGGACTGGTGATCGGCCGTGAGCAGGGATTGTCTCATCTCAATATTGTTCTCCAATCTGACGAGCCTAAGGAGTCATTGCCCGTCGCCGTATATCGTACAATGGAGGATGTTCCGCCTCAGGAGGAAGGGAGGAAAAACCATCGTCCGCACCCCCGCGACATCCTTGTCTCTACCCTTGATGGTCCTGAAGATTATTCAAACCTCTTAAGGGCTTACCTGCGTTCAGATGAAGATTGCCATGATGCTCGCGTTCGCCTCCAGAACTCTCTAAGAAATAGCAACTCATATACGATCGATCGACTGGTCGGCGCTGCCAATATGTTCGATATTCTGCCCGACAAGATGTATCCGAACCGTGTGGAGTTGAGTCCGGAGCTGGCAGAGGCGAAGAAGGAGGCGAAACAACTATTTAAATCACTGCCTGACAGTGTCGAGCGCTCTTCTGTGCTCGGGGCGCTCGGTAGGATTGGCAAATTGTCATTGAAGCGTAAGATCGAATCCCGCGTGGTAAGCACCAATCTTGATAAGTACTTACCAGGTTTGGTCGAGGTGCTTAGGGAGGCTGTTAATTGTCGTAACCACTATGTCCATGGTGTGCCTGGGTGGGTAGATTACTCAGATCGTACTGACCTTGTTCGTTTTTTTACTGATGCGCTGGAGTTTTCTTTCGCGGCATCCGATTTGGTGGACTTGGGTTGGGATTTTAAGTCATGGGCTGTTTCTCCGATGACTTATCGGCATCCGTTTTCTGCTTTTGTGAAGAGTTACCCCGAGCAGTTCCGTATTTTCAAGTCAGCCGTTGGCCGGTAAACATTATGCTTGCTCCATGCTCCGCCGCATCTACAACACCCTGACGGTCGTCGCGCTACTGTCTCTTTCCGCGATGGCGGTGCTCGTCGCACCGTTGTTCTTCGACCCGTAATTCGAGATCCGAAACGAATCGGACGAACCTGTGTCCGTGGTCGCCGAGTGGCGCGACGACGAGAAGGCGTTCCCGGATATCGAACCGGGGTGGACGGTCGCGTTCAGTATGGAAGGACGATGCGGGGATGGCATTCCGTGTTGGCTATCCGGATGGACGGCAGGTCGAGTCCTAGCCGATCTACTTCTCCCGGGGGACGACGGTCATCGCCATGATCGCCGAAAACGATATCGAGGTGGGCTTATGACCATGACATCTGAGTATGTGCGGTAGCCCGCGATACGGCGCAAAAAGCAAAACGCCCAGCCGGTTGGCTGGGCGTTTGTCGTTCGGGCTGGCGTTCCTCGTTATGAGAAGAACGCGCTAACCGCCGAGTCGAGGGTGTCGCGCATGTCCGGGTCGTCGGTGATCGGACGGACCAGGGTCATCGAGCAGGCATCGCGCGGGTCGACGCCCTTGGCGATCAGCTGGCCTGCGTAGACGAGCAGGCGGGTGGAGATGCCCTCGTCCAGGCCGTGGCCCTTGAGGTTGCGCGCCCGCTGGGCGATCTCTACCAGCTTGCCGGCGGTGTCGCGGTCTACACCCGTTTCGTGGGCAAGGATCTCGGTCTCGGTGTCCGGGTCCGGGTAGTCGAAGTCCAGCGCGCCGAAGCGCTGCTTGGTCGACTGTTTCAAATCCTTCATCAGGTTCTGGTAGCCCGGGTTGTAGGAGATCACGATCTGGAAGTCGGGGTGGGCCTCGACCAGCTCGCCTTTCTTCTCCAGCGGCAGGACGCGACGGTGGTCGGTCAGCGGGTGGATGACGACCGTGGTGTCCTGGCGGGCCTCGACGATCTCGTCGAGGTAGCAGATCGCGCCCATGCGGGCGGCCGTGGTCAGCGGGCCGTCCTGCCAGCGGGTGCCGTCCTTGTCGAGCAGGTAGCGGCCGACCAAGTCGGAGGCGGTCATGTCCTCGTTGCAGGCCACGCTGATCAGCGGACGCTGCAGCTTCCAGGCCATGTACTCGACGAAGCGGGTCTTGCCTGAGCCGGTCGGGCCCTTGAGCATCATCGGCATGCGGGCCTTGTAGGCGGCGTCGTACAGCTCGATCTCGTCGTGGACCGGGCGGTAGTAGGGCTCGGTCTTGATGCGGTATTCGTCGGCGTTCGCGTTGCTGTCGCTGGTGCCGCTCTGGGGGGATTGATCAAACAGCATGTTGCACTCTCGATTCGATTTGGGGTGTCGGTGGCGACGTTTGGGGCGTAAGCCTACCGCGATCAGCCCTTGAACTTAACCAGTCGGCTGACCTGGATGTCGGAAACGAAGACCACGCCGCTGTGCTTGTCGAAGAACGGGGCGAAGCCCTCGAGCAGCGGCTCGACCAGTTCTTCCGGGACGGCGGCGATGATCATGATCAGCACCTCGTCCTCGTTGAACATCAGGTGGCCTTCGTGGAAGCCCTGGCTGCCCTTGCCGGACAGGTTGCCGACGATGGTGTAGCCCTTGACGTCGGCGCGGTCGAGGAGATCGGTGGCGAATTCCTGGTGCTCGCCCTCGATGATGATCTCGAGCTTCTTCAGCGGGTTGAGTTTGAGATTGCTCATGCAGGGCTCTCCTCTGCGTCAATGGATTCCAGTTGCTTGGCGCGCTGGGGGGCCGGACCCAGGTCGTGCCATTCGCCGCGATCGAAGAAGTGCAGGTGGCCGGTCTCGGGGTCGGCGACCACCACGTTGACCCAGCCGTTGACGATCAGGCTCAGTGCCTTGGGCACGCGGCCGGCGGCGGCCAGCACGTGCGGTACCGGCGCCTCGACGATCACCAGCAGGCGCAGCGGTTCGTGGTACGGGCGGCCGTCCTTGAGCACCGTCTGCGAGGGCAGGCCGGTACGGATGTCGGACAGGTTGCCGGTCATCACGCCGAAGCGGCCGGCGACGTTGTGGTAGGCCTTGGAGCCGCTGCCGAAGCCCTCGTTGTCGACGGCGGAGAAGTAGTGCTCGAGGTTGATCCACTCGCCGATGATCAACGGGCCGGAGAGGATGGTATCCAGCAGGCGGCCCTTGGTGTCGAGCGTGTAGTCGTAGGACAGCAGGAAGCTGCGCCCGTCGAGGTTCATGTCCTCGGTCAGGTGCCGGCCGCCGACGACTACCGCGGCATTGCGCGCCAGGCCCCACTCGGGGCGTACCTGGGTCCAGTCGCTGGTGTTGCGCTGGATGTGGCGGTACGCCGTGGTGGTGTCGAGGTGCGGGTCGACGCCATCCTCCAGCGTGGGTAGTCGTTCGGCGGCGCACAGGCGGCTGGCCGCGCGCAGGCCGTTGCGCAGGCGCTCCATGTAGACCAGGTGGCTGGTCGGCAGCAGGTCCAGGTCGTGGAGGACGATCTCGTCCGAGGTGGTGTTGTGCTGCGCCGGGACGAACCAGGTGTCATCCGGGATGCGGATGCCCTGTTCGGCCAGGCGCCGACGCACCTCCGACTTGTTGGCCATCTGCGCGAGCACGCGTGCGGAGACCAGGCCGTGGCCACCACCACAAGCCCCACAGTCCAGCGCGGACTCGTAGGGGTTGTTGTCCGATTCGCTGGCGTGGCCGGCGAGGATGACGAAACGGGAGAAGGTTTCCTTCATGCCCATCATGCGCAACGCCTGGCCGACGAAGTAGACCTGCTCGTCGGTGGAAAAGCCGATCTTGCCCAGGCGCTCCATCTGCATGGAGACGAACGACGGGTTGATGCGGTACTCGTCGCGCAGCGTCTCGATGAAATCGGCCTCGGCGGCCGGGCTCAACGCGAACTGGCGTGCGAATTCCGACGTGCCTTCCTTGTTGCCCATCGCGATCTCGCGCAGCTCGCGGATCATCGAGTCGGTGATCGCGTCGCGGTCGATGCCGAGCTCCTGGCCGATGGCGCGCACGATCGTCACCCGCTGCAACGAACGGACGATCGAGTCGCCCTGTTCGCGCGAGAGCTTGTCGATCAGCAGGCGGGTCGAGGCGTCCTTGGGCTCGATGCGGTTGCGCCAGCGATCGTAGATACGCGGCGCGACGGTCTTGCCGATCATGTCGAAGCCGAACAGCAGGCCGATGGCCTCGACGGTGAAGTAGGGCGAGAGCACCGAACTCTTCACGTCGTGCAGCACGTGGCTGGCCGACGAGTAGAAATCGGTCTCGATCTGCGTCGCGCCGGTGGGCACTTCCAGTACCACGTTCTTGGGCGTGATCTGCACCGGGCAGAGGTCCAGCTCGGTGCCCTTGCCCAGCCCGATGAAGCTGACCGGCACGCCGAAGAAGCCGGCGATGCCGAAGGTCTGGTAGTCGCCGACGTGCTCGAGCTGGCGGCGGATGCGCTCGGAACGCACGTCGATGCAGAACAGCGCCTGGGCAAACGGCCGCTTTTCGCGCTTGGCTGGCGGCAGCAGCTTGATCTCGTTGAGGATCGACTTGCGGTAGACCGCCTCCATGGCGCGCAGCCACATCATGCCCTCGCCGTCCTCGAACTCGTCGAGCAGGGTGAGCAGGGCGTCGATCTGGTTGGCGTCCAGTGCCTTGAGCGCCTCGGCCTGCCCGGCGGCCTCGGCCAGCGACAGCAGTCGGTCGGCCTGTCGGCGCGTCTCGGCGATCCGCTCGGCCTGCAGGTACTCGGGCAGCAGGCGGTTGATGCGGCCGGGGTGCTTGTGTGCCAGGGCGTCGTCGACGCGGTGGGCCCATTCCGGCTGGACGGTGCCGCCGTGATAGGCCTGGCGCAGGTAGCACTCGGCGGTGTGCTGCTCGAGGTAGTGCGACAACTCGGGGAAGGTGGCGGGCAGGCGCTTGCGGCGGGCATGCTCGCGGATCAGCGCCAGCCCCAGCACCAGCCGGATGGCCAGAAAGTCGATCAGGTCGGCGGGGTAGGTCTGCGACCAGTGGTAACGCTTGGCCGACGAGCGCCAGCGGATGAAGCCGGCCCAGCCGTGCAGGCGGGTCAGCTCGCGGGTGATCAGCCCGTCCCAGTGCGCCTCCTCGATGCCCAGTTCACCCAGCACGTAGGCGATCACGCCTTCGGCGGAGGTGTCCTGGGCGAGGATCTTCTTGATGTGCAGGCCGCGCAGGAACAACCGCAGGTTGCGTTTGGCAAGCGCGCTCCAGGCGGTGAAGAAGCCGTGTTCGCGGCCCGGCATCTGCAGGGTCGACTGGCCTTCGTCGAAGAAGTCCAGGCAGCTCTTGATCACCAGCTCGTCGAGGGTCGTGCCGATCTCGGTGCCGAACAGGAGGTCGATCGACTCGTACAGCGGCCGCTCGGGCGGGAACTGCCTGGCAAGGCGTTCCTGCAGGGCGTCGATGTCGGCGGTCTCTTCGGCGCAGGAGGTCCCGCCGTCGATGGCGCACTTGATGTCGTCGGCGTCCGCCAGATCCAGTCGCACGCCGACCGTTTCCGGGGTGCGGCACAGCAGGGTCTGCAGCAGGCCCTGGAGGTCGAGGCCGCCGATGGCTTCGCGCTCGGCCAGGAAGCGCCGGATGTCGTCGCCGAGCGTGGCGTCGTCGACCTTGCCCTCGGCGTGATAGCGCTGGTAGTCGGTCCGCGGCAGGAAGCCCCGGCCGTGGAACAGCTGCTCGCCCTGGCGCACGCCCTCTTCGAAGGGCAGGTGCTCGAGGCCGTGCAGCGGGTTGTGGTGGATGAAGGTCCGCATCGGCCAGAAGAACGGGATCGGTTCGGCGGCCATGTGAACCATGGAGCGGATTTTCAGGCGATGGCCCAGCGTCAGTCGGCTCATGGCGTCAGACTCCTGTCCAGATCAGGTTCAACACGACCGCGGCGACAATCACGCCCGCGAAGGCCCAGGCCAGGGGGACGGGCAGGTCGGCGACGTTCTTGCCGCTACGCGGACCGAAGACGGTGTCCCGCAGCAGACGGGTGCCGGCCCAGCTCCACAGTAGCCAGGTCAGCAGCGCCACGATCACCGGCGCGGGGTCGCTTTCGAGCAGCAGGTCGAGCATGACGAAGAAGCCGGGCGAGATCGGCAACGCCATCGCGGCGAGCAGCACCACCGTGATCAGGCCGGCGAGCCGGGGGATGTCCCGTGCCATGCCGGTGACCAGGCCGGAGTAGGCCGCGCCCAGGCGGCGTTCCAGCAGCGTGGTGACCGCCACTAGCAGGGCCGGTGCGACGGCAAAGCCGAGCACGAAGGCATGCAGGTCGATCGCCCGCGCGCCGTCGGCCGCCATCACCCAGGTCAGCGCGAAGGCCGAGGTGGCCAGCATGGCGGCCCACTGGCCCAGTTCGCGCACGGTGAGCAGGCGCCAGGCGTAGAAGGCGGCGGTGATCAGGCCCCACCAGAGGAAGACGCTTCCGGTCAGCGGCACGCCGGCGGTCAGCACCAGCAGCACGCCGATCTGCGGCCAGACGAGGATCAGCGCCGCGCGGACCACGGGGTTGTTGAATCGCCCCAGGAGCCAGTTGAAGGCCATGCTCAGGGGGAACAGGGGCAGGAAGAACCCTGCCAGCAACAGCAACAGCGTGTTCATCTCAGCGCCACCTCATCCAGACATTGATGCGCTTGGAGCCCGCGAGCAGGGCCTGGCTCAGCCGCTCGTACAGGTCGGCGATGTACAGCTCGCGCGAGATCAGCGAGTAGAGCGTCAGCCGCAGTTCGGAGAAACGGTTGCCGAACAGCGATTCCTCGCGGCTGGCGAGATAGCTGCCGATCCAGCCGACCAGCACAATCAGCCCCAGCAGCAGCACCAGCCCGTCGAAGGTCACCGCGTCGAGCCCCGCGGCGTGATACAGCGCCTCGCGGAAGGCGGCATCCGGGTAGAGGAAGGTCTCGAAGGTGTGACCGATGATGCTGTAGCCGATCACGATCAGGGCGAACGAGAGCAGGATCATCAGCATCATGCGTACCGGGTTGGTCGCATCCAGCCGGTGGGTGGCGAACAGCACCTGCACGCCGGTGATCCAGCCGAAGAACAGGAGCACGATCGCGCCCTGTTTCTGGAAGAAGTCCGGCGAGACCGCCCAGTGCGCCAACAGGAGGATGACCAGCGGAACGACCAGGGTCACCACGCCGATGGCGAGCCACGGCAGACGCGTCGGCTTGCCGGTCTTGCGATCGACCAGGAAGGTGTACAGCGGGTTCTGCGGCACGTCGTCGTGGCGGCGCGCATCGCCGATCAGGTCACCCGAGCTCAGGAACATGGTCGCCTTGAACATGCCGTGGGCGATCAGGTGGAACACGGCCAGCGAAAACGCCCCGACGCCCGTTTCCATGATCATGAAGCCCATCTGGCCCATGGTGGAGTAGCCCAGCGACTTCTTGATGTCGTTCTGCGTGAGCATCAGCACCGAGCCGATCACGGCGGTGAGCAGGCCGACCACGAACAGCAGGTGCAGCACGCCGTCGGCATTGACGAAGGCCGGGGCGAAGCGGTTGATGATGATGCCGCCGGCGTTGACGATGCCCGCGTGCATCAGCGCCGAGACCGGGGTCGGGCCGTCCATGGTGTAGGGCAGCCAGGTGTGCAGCGGGAACTGGGCGGACTTGGCGAAGGCCGAGACGGCGATCAGCCCGGCCGCGGTGATCGCCGCGGGCATGCCGAATACCTCGGTGTCGGGGGCGGCCATCAGCCGGTCGAACAAGGTCGGGAAGTCCAGCGCCCCGTAGGCCTGGAACAGGATCACGGCCGCCAGGACCATCGGCAGGTCGCCGATACGGTAGGTCAGGAAGGTCCAGAAGGCGTAGCGCTCGCCCGGCCGGGATTCGGTGTTCTGGCCGAGCAGGAAGTACATCATCACGCTGACCAGGTGCCAGGCGATCAGCAGGGTGATGAGGTCACCGGCCGTGACGAACAGCAGGATCGATGCCGTCATCAGGTCGAGCAGCATGAAGAAGCGCGCGTAGCCCGGCTCCTCGGCCATGTAGCGCACCGAGTAGATGTGCACGATCAGGCTGAAGCCGGAGACCACCAGCGCCATGGTGGCGCTCAGGGGGTCGAGGTAGACGCTGCCCCAGTTGCCGCCGATGCCCATCCAGCTCGGGCCCTGGTCGCTCGTGATGAAGACCACGATCTGCCAGAGGGCGACGAGGAAGGTGATCACCCCCATGCCCACGCTCAACTGGGCGACCCGCCTGCCGAGCCGGCCGGCCAGCAGGTGCACCAGCAGGGCGGAGAGCACCGGCAATAAAGGGATCAACCATTGCAGTTTGATCATGTCCTGACTCCATCTTTCACTGGCCGGTGCCAGTTCGCTGCAAAAAAATCTCGTTTCCGCGTGCCGACCGGGCCTCAGGGCCGGGTGGGGCGGTGATCGCCGCCCCGGCGGATCAGCGGGTCATCGACAGGTACAGCGCCGGGAGCTTTTCCGGCAACCGGGACACGTGGTCGAGGACCATGAAGTTCTTCGGCCCGAACACGCGCGAGACGTACTCGTCGGCGTTGGGGTCGAGGGTGACGCAGAAGGTCTCGACGCCCTGGCGATGCAGCTCCTCGACCGCCTTCTTGGTGTCGTGGCGCAGGTACTGCGGATCGCGGACATCGTTGTCCGAGGGCTCGCCGTCGGACAGCAGCAGCACCAGCTTGCGCTGGCTGGGCCGCTGGCGCATCACCGAGCCGGCGTGGCGCAGGGCCGCGCCCATGCGCGTGGACAACTGGCCGGTCATGCCGGCCAGGCGCGCCTTGGCCTTGTCGCCGTAGGGTTCGCCGAAATCCTTGAAGCGGTAGTACTCGACGTCGTGGCGGCCGTTGGAATCGAAGCCGTGGATCGCGAACGGGTCGCCTACGCGGTGGATGGCATCGGCGAGCAGGGCGGCCGCCTCGCGCGAGAGGTCCAGCACCGTGGTCTCCTCGTCGCCGCGCCCGAGCACGTCGTTGGTCGACTCGGACAGGTCGATCAACAGCATCACCGACAGATCGCGGATCTGCAGGCGGGTGCGGATACCGATGCGCGGGTCCGGGGTCTGGCCCATGCGGATGTCGATCATCGCGTTCACGGCCGCGTTGAGGTCGATCTGGTCGCCGTCCTCGACCTTCATCTCGCGCACCACGCCCTGCGGCTGGATGCCCTCGATCAGGTATTTCAGGCGCCGGACCAGCGGCTTGTGACGATCGAGGATCGCGTCGATGGTCTCGGGGTCGCCGTCGACCGGGCGCTTCTCGTTGATGGTGGTCCAGTACGGGCGCTCGAGCTGGGACATGTAATCCCACTCGTGGTAGTGCACCGGCGAGAGCGTGCGGTCCTCGGCGAAGATGTCCGAGTACTTGCGCCCGTGGTTGTCGTAGAGCTCGGTGCCCAGGACCCAGATCTCGTCGGCGTCCTCCGCGGAGATGTATTCGACGTCGAGCGAGTTGAGCATCTCCATGAGCGTGACGTAGCGACGCTTGTCGTCGACGCTGCCTTGTTGCTGGACCTCGAACGCCGACTCGGGCTTCTCGAACAGGAAGCGGTTGTCGTCGCGGTAGGGGATGCTGGGCACGTCCTGGCTGGGGCTGAAGTGCAGACCCAGCTCGTTGGCGCGCTCGGCCAGCGCCAGGCCGGCGGTGCGGACGCGCTCGTAGTCCTCGAGGTCCTCGCGGATGTGGCCGACCGCCTCGCGGGCTTGAGCGATCAGCGGGTGGTTGTCGACGTAATCGGGGTCGAGCAGGGCGAGCGCGATGCGGTCGAGCAACGGGCCGACACGGTCCGGATCGGTTTCCTCGTGGCGGTTGACCGCGATTCGCGCGATGCGGGTCCACAGCGGCGCGAGCCCCGGGAAGTCCTTGCCGGCCAGGGTCTCGACGCGCGCGTCCTCCATCAGGCCGATGAAGGTCTGCTGCAGCTTGGAGGCGTCCTCGGACTCGGCGTCGAAGCCCGAGTAGATCATGTGCCCGGCGGCGTGCGAGGCCGCGGCGCGGTAGAGATTGACGCCGTCGACCGAGGACTCGTCGCGGTCGACGTAGTCATCGAAGGCATCGGGCAGGTTGATGAACGGCCCCTCGATGAAGGGGCGGTAGCCCTCGCGGCTCTCGAAGTCGCCCGAAGTGGGGCGCATCAGGAAATTGCGTGCCCACAGTGCGCGCAGGTACATGACCAGGCGGCGCTGGACGTCGACGAACAGGGTGCCGCGACGCTCCTTCTGCAGCACGGCCTCGGCATCGGGACTGGCCAGGCTGAAGTAGGCGTCCAGCGCATCAAAGTCGTTGCGGTGGGCGTTGATGCCCCAGGTCGCCCAGCGGCGCAGGCCACCCAGGGTGAGCACCTCGAGCAGGTGGTCGAGCTGCGTGAGCATGGGGCGCAGGGCGCGTGGCGCCTGCGCGAGAATGAAGTTGACCAGTGACAGGTACTGCTGGAACAGCGAGGCCTCGCCGAGGCGGTTCGCGGCCACCGGTGAGGTGGAGAACAGCAGGACGAGTACGGCGCCACTGGTCTTGGAGAACATCTTGATCGCCATCGAGAGGAGCTCGAAGGCGGCATCGGTACCGATCTCCCGGGCCACCTGCGGCAGGCTCTCGATGTAGGCGAGGACCAGTTCCTCGCCCCGACCCAGCGATTGCAGGCTGATCGCGCCCTCGAGGTAGGCCTCGAGCGCACGCGGCGAGAACACCCGCGAGGCGTCCACCCAGTGGATCTCGAGGATCTCGCGTGCGGATTCGCCCAGTTCGTCGAGGCGCTCCTGGTCTTCTAGCCGTGCACTCGTCATGGCATCGATCGTGGCTCTGCTTGTGGCAAGGAAGAAAGTGGCCGGCGCGGGGCCGGCCTGGACAACGGGTCAGTACGACTGCCGGGCTCGTGTGGCTTGGCGGATCGCGCGGACCTCGCCGCGGCGATCAGTCCGGCCAGACGCGGCGCGGATGCAGCGGCTGCTTGCCCTGGCCCGGTGCCTGCGACTTGGCCGCCGGCTTGCGGGTGGTGCTGGACTTGGCGGCCGGCTTGCTGGCGGGCTTCTTGGCCGCGGGCTTGCGCGCGGTCGTCTTCGGGGCCGGCTTGCGGGCCGGAGTGGCGCGCTTGGCCGGGGCCTTGCTGGCCGTGGCGGTCGAGGCCGCCGGCTTGGCCGCCGTGCCGCTCGCTGCCGCGGGCTTGGTTTCGGTCTTGGCGGTCTCGGCCGGCTTGTTCGGAGTGGCCTGGGACTCGGACTTCACGCTGGCGCTCAGCTTGTCTTCCAACTTGCTCATGATGGCGTTACCTCGTCAATGATGTTCTCGATTTCGTCCACCGCCGCACGACCGCGGCCGCCAAGCTGGTAGACGCTCACTCCTTCCACGACCGCCGTTCGATAGGCGGCCCGACGACGCACCGCCGCCGGGAGGACAGGCAAGCCAAGGCCCGTGACGGCGTTCTGCATGGCACGGGTCATGGCGCTGCGCGGTTCGGTCTGATTGAGCAACAGAGCCGCCGAAAGGGATTCGTTGCCGTTCTCGCGGGCCTTGTTGACCGCCTTGACGGTGTCGGCACTCGCCCAGAGGTCGAGCGGCGAGGGGAGAACGGGGATCAGGACCTGGTGACTGTGGAGCAGCAGCTCGATGGTCACGTTCATGTCGAGCGAGGGCGGGCAGTCGACGATGACGTAGTCGCAGGACTCGCGCGCGGCGGCGAGGTTGGCGTGCGCGTCGTCGTGATCGTCGAACAGGCGGGGCAGGCCGGACTTGGCCTCGCCCCAGCCGGACCAGTGGCGCAACGCCCCCTGGGGATCGGCGTCGATCAGGCCGACCTCGGCCCGCCGGGCAAGCCCGGAGGCGAGGTTGATCGACAGCGTGGTCTTGCCACAGCCGCCTTTGAGATTGGCCAGTGCGATGACGTGTGCGGCCATGGTGTCACCCTCCTTGATGGGGTCAGCCTGCCAGGTTAACCCGCTTGCTGGGTCTGTTCGGCCAGTTCGGTGGCCTGTTTGGCAAAGCGTACCTCGAGATCACCGAGCGTCTCCTCGAGCGGGGAGACGTTGACGCTCACCTGCGTGCGGTCGAACTGCAGGCTCGGGTGGTAACCCATCTCCTCGGAGACCTCGGCGAGCCGGTCGAGGAAATCGCGCGTCTGCGAGTAGTCCGCGAACTCGAACTTGCGGATCAACATGGGGGGGGCGCTTCTGGGTCTGCCAGCCGTCCACCTGGATGTCGGTCGTCTCAGCCATGTGCGTTCTCCCTGAGAACTCGTGTTGTCTTGGGAAGGTCTGCGCGACTGCCAAGCCCCGCAGAGCGGTA